>JAADGJ010000111.1 GCA_013152435.1 Chloroflexota bacterium
CGCCGGATGCCGCCGGTGCGTCTCTCATCCGTGTCCAGTCGAAACGGCGGCGGTCCACACACGGAGATGAGCCCGGCCAGCCGCTCGTTCAGGGCGCCCAGGTGTAGCCCGACCAGAGCACCCAGGCCGTATCCCAGCCCCCAGATCTGTTTCGGGTCGACATAAGGAAGCTGGGCGAGCGTATCCAGCGCCGCTCGGGCGTCTCGCACCATCTTCCCAAGCAGTGACCACCGCGGGTGTCGCTCGTAGAAGCCCTCGGCCTCCTCCACGCGTCGGCCGAATCCGATCTGGTCGAAACAGAAGACGACGAAGCCGGCGCGCGCCAGCGTGCGGAATACCTGCTCGCCGCGGCGGTACGAGGCGACGTAGCCGCTGGCGAAGGAGAAGGGGTGAAGCCAGAGGATCGCTGGCGCCCGCTGGCCCGACTCGCTCAGCCCGGCGGGCATATACACGTCCCCGTTGATGTACTCGCCGAAGACGATCTGTGCCTTCTCCAATCCCTCGCCAGCGTCCTCCCGCCCCAGCATGGCGGCGATATGTGCGGGCTCTTCGCCGTAGTGCCCGCCGGGACTGCCCGCCCGTGGCGGCGATTCGCCCAGCATCCATCGCACCTGAGCGCGTATCTCCTCCCGTCTCGCCTTCCACTCTGCCACAGTACGCACTGGGGCGCCATTCTCCCGGATCAGGACGTCGTCTAGACCGCGTGCGGGGAAGCTCGTGGGCTCTACCCGGTCGTCGTTGCGTTGACGCCATGTCTCCCAGTCCCAGGGATGCACGAATCGCTCAGGGAAGGCGTACTCGCCGCGGCCGAAGTGCGTATCGCACCAGTCGAGGTACCGCTCGATGACGGTTGGCCACGTCTCGTGGCGGCCGGGGCGCCACAGGATGCGTAGCCGACCCTCGACGCCCAGTAGCCTATACACCTCTCGGACGGCCAGGTAAGTTTGTTGCATGGCCCAGGTGCTCTCCACGCCGTCGTTCAGCGCGATGCTGAGCAGGCACGGGCGTGGCGCGCTGAGGGCTACCAGCGCGTGGAGGTCCACGGGCAGCTTGTGCTCGCGGCCGACGAAGAAGCGCAGCCGAGGATGGAACCAGTCGGGGAACACGCGGGTGAGGAGCTCGATCCCCTCGCCGAAATGTTGTTCGGAGAAGTGACGCGTCGTCATCGTGCCGCCTGCCCCGGAACTGCTGGAGATGACGACGGCGATGCGTTCGTCCAGCGCGGCGGCGATGAGGGACTGCTTGCCGTTGCGGGAGTGACCGGTGATGGCGATCCGCTCGATGTCCGCCTGCGGTACGGTGGCCAGGTAGTCCACGCACCGGCTGGCGGCCCAGGCACGGCGGGTCAGCCGGGACCAGTCGTACTCGGGATACGCCTCCGCGAACGTGTCCGTGTCATCCCGGGAATCGGAACCGGCGTAGACGCAGGCCAGATATCCTCGCCGCAGGGCGATCAGCGCCCAGGCCCGGTGGTTGTGCTGCGTCATGAAGACGGGGAAGGGCCCGTCGCCGGGTGGGATGAGCAGCTCCAGCCACAGCCGAGCGCGGTGTCCCGGCCCGAAGGCGAGCTGCACCTGGCGCACCGTCGCCTCATCTTCCACTCGCTCGTCCAGGATATGGGCCTGTAGGTTGCCCGGCGGAGGCGGCACCTGTCCCAGCATCCACCGCTGCAAGCGGGTTTTCAATTCCTCCCGGCGCTCCCGCCACTCGTCTGCGCTCGTGACAGGTTGTCCGTCTTCGCGGGTCAGCAGGTCGGGCAGATCGGCGTGGGAGGGCAGCGCGTCGAAATCGGGGGGTAGCTCTCCCGTTCGCGCCAGCCATGCCTCCCATGGCTCGCTGGGTGGCAGGATGCGACGCAGTTGCTCCAGATACGCGTGGCGTTTCTCCATGGCCTGTCTCCATCACCATCTGCTATCCAGCACGGCTTGCCAGAAGGCCCGGATGTTCTCCAGCGGGGTATCCGGGATAATGGTGTTGCTGGTGAAGAACACCAGCGAGGCCCTATCCCGGCAGATCTCTATGGCCCGACGCACCTCGGCGCGCACGTCCTCCGGCGTGCCATGCGGCAGCGTGGTCGTCACCGACATGGGGCCAAAGATGAGCAGCGGGTCGCCGTCACGGGTGCGCAGATCGACGATCCACTCCAGCTTCATGCCGCATTCCCTCTGGAAACCCTGTAGCCCGCCGATGCCGCAGGCCAGCACGTCGTGGATCAGCGGACGCCAGTCGCCGTCGCAGTGCCACACGATCTTGGCCCCCACCTCCAGTAGCGGCTCCAGGGCGTACTCGACCCATGGGAAGTACTCACGGCGCAGGAACTCCGGCGAGACCATCGGCCCTTTTTGAGTGCAGATGTCCTCGCCGGTGAGGATGGCGCGCGGGTGGATCCCCTCCCGGATAGCCCGTGCCCGCAGGATGGCGTGCTGGCGGCCGCGCTCGGCGCTGAAGCGGATCAGCCTGCGGTAGCGCTCGGGATAGAGGGCCAGCGCCGTCAGCGCGCTCTCGTAGCCGAACTCGTGATACCATAGCGCCTTGGGGATCAGCTCCCAGTCGGCCGGGCACCACACGATGTCACCGCACTGGGCCTGTCTGGTCTGGAAATCGGCCAGAAAGTATTCGTAAGCTTGTTCCTCGTCGAAGCTATCCTCCATCTCCTCTGGATCGGGCAACGCCTCGGTGGCGGCCAGCACGTCGTCCACGGTGTGGCTGCTTCGCTCCTCCAGGACGTTATGATCCACGCAGCGGTAGGCGCCTCGGGCGATGGGGACGAAGATGTCGATGACGCCGTCGGAGCCCAGGACGCGCTCCGCCTCCAGCCCCCAGCGAAATGGATCGGCCCAGTACTCCTCCTCGGAGCAGCCGGTTAGCGCCTGGATGTGGTTCGGCGCCGCCAGCCAGCCGCCCAGGACCGGCGGCCGGTCGGGCCGTTCGAGGGCGAACGCTTTCGCCAATCGTTCCTTTTTCTCCACGGGTCTACCTCGCTGATCTGCCCGAAGCTCGGTGCTGGAGGAAGAAATGCATAGGAGATGGTGCGGGGTGATCGCACACCTCGTTCAGTTGCGCCGGGAGGGGCTGCCCCACCACGGCCTCCAGCCGCGTTCGCTGCCTGGCCACAACCTCCGGATACCGATCGTGGACGTTGTTCCTCTCCTCGGGATCGCTGGGCAGGTGGTATAGCTCGGGCTGGGGATCCTCCTCGCCCACGCTGACCACGTAGTTCCACTCCGCGTCGCGCACGGAGGCCCGCCCGCCGGCGTTGCCGGCCACGAAATCGGCCCACCCGATCACGACGTGGTCTCTGATCACATCTCGCTCGCCGGTGACCAGCGACCAGGCATCCTCCCCATCGACGTTGGCGTAGGGCACTTCGAGCAGGCGCAGGGCTGTGGGCAGGAGGTCGTGGCTCTGCACGAAGGCGTCGATCTGTTTGCCTCGTGGGCCGTCGGGATGGCGGATATACCACGGGATCTGCGTGTTGAAGGGATGCAATTCATCCGGCCCCTTGCCGAAGCGCGTGTGATCCTGGAGCTGGGTGCCGTGGTCGCTGGTTACCATCACGACCGTGTCATCCCATAGCTTCAGCTCGTCCATCTTGTTCAGGAACGCGCCCACCCATTTGTCCACGAACGTTACCTCTCCCCAGTAAAGCGCCTTCATGCGCTCCTGTTCCTCGGGTGTGGTGTCCTCGTTGTTCGGATAGATGAAGTCGATCCCATCGTAGGGATAGTAGCGATCGGCGTACGCTTTGGGAGGGTCCCAGGGCTCGTGGGGGTCAAAGGAGTCGATCCAGAGGAAGAAGGGGGCGTTGGCGACGTTGTCCTCCAGCCATCGCATCGCCGCGCGGAAGACCCGCGCGCATTGATAATCCTCCTCGCGGGCGCGGCCGCGCTGATTCCACAGGTATTGGACCAGGTGCAGTTGAGGCGAGTCCAGAGGCTGCCGGGTGTGCTTTTTGAGCTGTTCCTCGATCATCTCCAGCGTGCCGCCGCGCCAGTTGTCCGTCTCCTGGCCTCGGACGAACTCGTAGGTGCAGAATCCCCGGGTATAGTTCATGGTGGGCTTGAACATATGGTAAGTGTCGGCGATGAGACCCGTGAAGTAGCCGCGCTTCACGAGGATCTCGGCCAGGGTGTCCTGCTCGGGCGGGATCTTGTGCCAGCCCGGGGCGTGGTGCCAGTGTCCCCGGCGGTCGAAGTTGTAGCGCCACGGGAAGGATCGCCTGCCCGTGAAGAAGGCTCGGCGCATCTGCAACGTGGGCTGCCCTTCCCCAAAGGCCTGCTCGAAGGACACCGCCTCCCGGGCGAAGGCGTCCAGATTGGGCGTCTCGATGTGGCTCATCTTCTTGCCCGGGCCGATGATGTCGGCCCGGAAGGTGTCCAGGCAGATGACGATGAGGTTCATGGCCGACTCCTTCTAGGAATCTGATGAAGATGCACCGTCGAGACGCAGAGAGCGCAGAGATTCTCAAAGCGAGTATGAGGATCTTTGTGTACATAACTGTACACAACTGGAGTTTGGCCTTTTTCTTTGAGGCCCTATATATGCGGCCTCTTTTATGGCATCCCCCTATATCTTGGTATGGGTAGCGAAGGGCACTGCCCTTCGCTACCCAAAGGGCCAAACCAGAGTTTGTGTACATCACTGTACACGAGAGATCCCTCTCAGCTTCGCTATTTCCTCTCTGCGTCCTCGGCGTCTCTGCGGTTTTCAGTGGACCGCTAGGCGAACTGGGGCAGGTGCTCGCGATGTGCCTCGAACAGCTCCCGCATGAGCTTCTCGATGTCCTCCATCGCCAGCCGTGCCTGCGTCTGTGGATCCTGGATGAAGGCCTGGAGCGCCGTCTTGTAGTCGCCGGTCAGCGCTGCCTCGGCGGTGAGCTGCTGCGTGGTGATGTGGTTGCGCAGGGTGGCGGCGAGCGGCTCCGGCAGCGCGCCGATGTGTACCGGCTGGATGCCGTAACCGCCGACCAGGGTGTTCACCTCCACGATGGCGTCGTCGGGCAGGTTCTCGACGGCTCCCTGGTTGGGCACGTTGACCACGTGGATCGCGTTGCCGTGGGTCAAGAGCGCTTCCATGATCTCCACGACCTCGATGGCCTCGGCGCTGGGGAGCACGTCCAGGGAGACCTCCTCCTCCTGGCCGCTGGTCCACGCCTGCACCAGGCGCTCCCACCGCTCGCTGCGCTCTCGTTCATGGCTCATGTCGTGCACGTGGATGCCGTACTTCATCGCCAGACCCTGCAGCCGACCCTGATACGGCTCCTCCAACTGGCTCAGCGCCGGGAAGAACTCGGTCACGTGGCTCCAGCAGTAGGGGAGCACCCCGTACGTCTCCAGTCCCCAACGCACCACCGGCTGCTCGACGTGCTCCAGTATTAGAGGAAAGGCGCTGCGCCCGTCCCGGAGCCGCACGTCCAGCATGAAGGCGCAGTGGTTCAGCCCGGCGGCCGGGGCTGGGACCAGGATCTCCTCGGGATCGACCTGTGCCCATTCCGCCAAATAGCGGGCATTGCGGGGGATGGAAGCACAGGTGCACAACCCTACGGATCTCACCTCCGGGCGATGACGGCGCAGGGCTGTGATGATGGCGCTCACCGGGTTCGAGTAGTTGAAAACCCACGCCCCAGGTGCCACCTGGCTGACGTCGTCGGCCACGCTGGCCAGCACGGGGATGTGGCGGAAGGCGCGCATGATCCCGCCCGGCCCGATGGAATCAGCGATGGCCATGTAGACCCCGTATTTGGCCGGGATCTCGATGTCCTTCTCCCAGGCGTCCATCCCGCCCACGGAGATGGCTGTGATCACGAAGTCGGCGCCGACCAGCGATTCCCGTTGGTTCGTCGTGCTCTCGATGGTGAGATCGGCTCCCTCCCTCTCGACCAGGATACGGCACAACCGATCCATCACCTCCAGCCGATGCGAATCGATGTCCATGAGTGTGATGGTGCTGCCCGCCAGCACCTCGGAGCCGATGAACAGGCGCATGAGCTGGGGGACGAAGGTGCTGCTCCCGCCGCCGATGATGGTGATCTTCGTACCCATGAGCTTCTCCTAGTGTGATGGAAATTTTGCGAAACAGCCCACGATGTCCATCGCAAGCCCTTGAGGGGCGCAGCCCCTCAAAGCCTCCCCGCCGTATTTCCACGCGAAAAGCATCCGCTGCCGCAGTAGAGACGCTGACTTTGCAGTTCTTTTGGTGATATAGTAGCCCAGGTTGACGGGAATATCAAGGAGCCCTGCGTGGAATACACGGATGAGTGAGGGGTCCCTTGGGCGCCTGTGCCGGGTCTGTTGACAGATCGCCGCCGCCGATCTAGGATAGGTTCCGTCCGGGGGATGGCGGATCGGACGGCCGATCGGTCGCAAGTGATAGCCCGAAAGGAGCGGTGGTCCGTGAACAGGAACGAGATAGCCAACCGACTGGCGGAATATGATCGGCGGGCGGGGGAGCTTGTCGCCCGGATGAGCCTGGAAGAAAAGGTGGACCTGATGGGCGGGAGGAGGAGCCTGCTGAGCATACAGCTCCGGGACGGCGGGCGCTACAACAAGGTCCCCTATCCGGCTGGCGGCAATGAGCGTCTGGGGATCCCTCCCCTGCTGTTCTGTGACGGCCCTCGCGGGATGGTCCCCAATCACGGGACGTGTTTCCCGGTCTCCATGCAACGGGGCGCCAGTTTTGACGTGGAGTTGGAGGAGCGCGTCGGCGAGGCCATCGCCAAAGAGATCCGGGCGGTGGGTGGCAACTATTTCGGCGGCGTCTGCATCAATCTGTTGCGGCATCCGGCGGGCGGCCGGGCGCAGGAGACGTACGGGGAGGATCCGTTCCATGTGGGGCAGATGGGGGCGGCGCTGGTCCGGGGCGTGCAGAAGCACAACGTGATGGCGTGCGTCAAGCATTACGCCCTTAACAATCAGGAGACCACCCGGTTTAAGGTCGATGTCACCTGCGACGAGCGCACGCTGCGGGAGGTGTATCTTCCGCACTTCAAAGAGTGCCTGGACGCCGGGGCGGCCAGCGTGATGGGGGCCTACAACAAGTTCCGGGGCGTGCACTGCTGCCATAACGCCTACCTGCTCCGGACGATCCTGAAGGAGGAGTGGGGCTTTTATGGGTTCGTGATCAGCGATTTCTTCTGGGGCGTGCGGGACACGGTGGAGGCGGCCAACGCCGGATGTGACGTCGAGATGGCGCACACGAAGTACTACGGGAAGAGGCTGGTGCGGGCCGTCAGGCGGGGCGACGTCCTCGAGGCCGTGATCGCCGAGGCGGCGCGACGGATCGTGCGGACGATCTTGATGTTCACCGAGGCAGCCGATCCTCTGGGCGATTATCCGGAGTCGCTGCCCGCCTGTGAGGAGCACATCCGGCTGGCCCTAGAAGTCGCTGAGAAGTCGATCGTCCTCCTCAAGAATGAGGCGGGCACGCTGCCGTTCGACAGGGATCGGGTGAAGAGGGTGGCGTTGTTGGGCCGGTTGGGCGATTTCGCCAACATCGGTGATCACGGCTCCAGCCGGGTGTTCCCGCCCTATGTGGTGACCCCGCTGGAGGGGTTGCGGAAGGTACTAGGGCCCTCCGTCGAGATTTTGTATGGCGAGGGTAAGGATCTGGAGGAGGCCCGGCGGATCGCGTCGAGGGCGGATGCGGTCGTGTTCGTCGTGGGCTATGACCATCGGGATGAGGGGGAGTACGTGGAGTTCCTGGGCGGCCTGATCAAGGTCGGAGGGGACCGAGACGATTTGCGGCTGCACAAAGGGGATGTGGATCTGATCCGGGCCGTGGCGCCAGCGAATTCGAACGCTGCCGTCGTGCTGATCGGCGGAAGCGCCATCGTGGTGGAGGAGTGGAGGGATCAGGTGCCGGCGATCCTGCATGCCTTCTATCCGGGCATGGAAGGGGGCACGGCGATTGCCAGGGTCCTCTTCGGCGAGGTGAATCCGGGCGGGAAGCTGCCCTTTACGATCCCCGCCGATCCGGCTCATCTCCCCGAGTTCGACAAGTACGCCACTCGCGTGGAATACGATCTCTATCACGGGTACACCAAGCTGGAGCGGGAAGGGCATGTCCCGGCCTTTCCCTTCGGCTTCGGGCTCTCCTACACGACCTTCCGCCAGACGAATGCCTCCTTCGAGGTGGACGGCGATCAGGTGGTGGCCTCCGTGGACGTGACGAATATGGGGAAGCGCACCGGGGATCAGGTGGTGCAATTCTACGTGGGGTTTGAGAACTCCACCGTGGACCGCCCGAAGAAGCTCCTGCGGGGTTTCCAGCGGGTGACGCTGCAGCCGGGGGAGACGAAGAGGGTGCTGATCTCCTGTCCCATCGAGCGGTTGCGCTGGTACAATCCGGAGACCTCCTCTTGGGAGTTGGAGCGCATGGAGTACCAGGCTTATATCGGCTTCAGCAGCGATGAAAAGGACCTGCTGAGGGGCGCTTTCTCTCTTTGACGAGGGGCAATGGGGGATGAAGCATCGCTTCGTCCTTCGCAGCGTTTCCCAGCCCTCTTCCCGTGAGTGCCCATATATACGGCTTCTTTTGTGGCGTAACCCTATATCTTGATGTGGGTGGCGGAGGGCGCTGCCTTCCGCCACCCGAAAAGCCAAACTGGAGGGAGGCTTCGTCCCCTCCAGAAAAGGCCTTTCTCCCGCCTGGCCTCGGCCCAGTTCCTTGTGGAGATCGAATAGAGGTCAGGTGGAAGCGGGCCGTGACGCGTACCGCAGATCGCTCACCGGCGTGCCGGCCTCGTCCACGAAACGGAAGTAGAAGCCGAACATGCGACCGGAGAACTCCTCCTGCGGGCCGCGCGTGGCCTTAACCAACACCTCGTTCCACCCGGCGCGCAGCGTGACCGGCGCCCGCAATGGCTCGATCACCCGTATGCCGTCCGCTGCGAATACGAGCTCCCCATTGCACCACAGCTTCAGCTGCTCCTCGCCGGACAGCTCCGCCCACACGGTCCGCTCGTCCGGGGACCACACGGCGCAGGCCGCGTAGGCCACCGCATCGCGAATCGGTTGGGGAAGCCCGTCCTTCTTGGTCGACAGCAGATGCGTGAAGTTCACATATCCGAAGCTGTCCAGCACCTCGTGCTCCCGCCATCGCATCCGGCCGTCCCGGCCTTCCATAGTCGCCTGGGGATCGACGCCGTGCTCCGGCGGGTACGCCGTTTCGAAGCCTTGTCCCCCGTTGGGGAAGGGCCCTGCGGTCAACCACGGGCTGGCGTAGGCATGAGTGAGCAGCGCCGTGCTTTGCAGCGTGTGCGTTGCGCCGCCCACCGAGGCCTCCGCTGTGACCTCGACCTCCGGGCTACACACCGTCGGCTCCTGAGTCCGCTCCAACGCCCACCACGCATCGGCGATGCCTCCGCTCCCGGCGGCGCTCTGTCCCTCACCCGTCGGAGACGCTCGCCATCCGGGGGGCGGCGTCAACGAGAACCGGGCCGTCAGATCGGGATTGCCCCAGGGATTCCGCACGTAGGCTCGCACCAGCAGGTGGCCCGGCTTGGCGCCCAGCGAGACCTCCACGCCTAGCTCGGGCGTCCGCACTGGCGCCTCCCGGGGTGTCCCCCCCGGCGTGATGATGACCTGAATCGGCGCTCGCACGGGGTGCTTGCCCAGGTGCACGGTCAGCAGCCGCCCAGCCGGATCGTAAACCCACCCTTCGCCCTCGGCCAGCGGCTCGCCGTTCACCTGCACCTCGGCCGGGGGATCGCTGTCGTGCAGGATCACGTGCCAGATCCGGGCGTTGGGCATGCCCTGGAACTCCCCTTCCGATGCGGCGATGGCGATCTCCGGCTTCTCCCCCTCACGGTACGTGATCCGTGTCCTGGCGTACTCGCCGCGTTCGTATGCATAGGTGTCGCCGTCATCCTCGTACAGATCGAACGTGGCGTCGCCGCCGGGGTAGACGTGCAAAGTGACCTCGTCTAGCGGACGCTGGTCGGCGAAGAGGACCTCGGGGCCCATGGGGATCAGGCTGCCGCCTCGCACGAACAGCGGCAGCGTGTCCAACGGCGCCTCCGCCTCGATCGTGCGGCCGCCCTCCCAGCGTCGCTCCGTCCAGAAGTCGTACCAGGTCCCGTCGGGCAGGTAGACCTCCCGGCGTCGGGCGCGCGGCTCCACCACGGGCGCGACCAGGAAGGCGGGGCCGAACATGAACTGATGTTCCGCCGCCACCGCGGCGGGGTCGTCTCCGAAGTCCAGGACCATGGCTCGCATAAACGGCCGTCCCGTCTCGTGCGTCCGGCGAGCGCAGGCGTAGATGTACGGCAGGAGTCGGTAGCGCAACCGCATGTAGCGGGCGCAGATCGCCTCTACCTGCGGGCCGAAGGTCCAGGGCTCGTTGCCGGGCCGCGTGCCGTGGGTGCGGAAGATGGGGCAGAAGGCGCCCCACTGATACCAGCGGGCGTACAGCTCGCCGCCGAAGGAGGGCGTGAGGAAGAACCCGCCGATGTCGGTGGTCCAATACGGCTGGCCGGAGAGGCACACCTCCTGGCCGACGATCACCTGATCGCGCAGCACATCCCAGTCGGCGTTGATGTCGCCTGACCACATGAGCGTGCCATATCGGGGGATCCCGGCCCAGGCCGTCCGGGCCAGCGCGCACACGCGCAGATCGCTCTCCTGTCGCTGGTGCTCGTACAGGCCCCTGGACCAGAGGAGCGAGTAGATGTTGTGGACCCGCTCGCGAGGGCCCAGGAAGTGCTGAACGCCCTCGCTGTGTTTCTCCACCTCCCCCATGTCGGTCCAGTAGGCGCGTATCCCCTGGCGCCAGAGAGGGCGGACATGGGCCCACCACGCGGCTCGAGCCTGGGGATGGGTGTGATCGAACACAGCTCGGGGATCGGAGTCGATGTCCACCAGGAACCCTCGGCGATGGAACTCTTGGAAGGTGAGCGCCTGCCGGTCGATGAAGGGGTGCTGCGCCTGCATGACCCGGAAGCCCATCTCCCGCAGCGTCTGCAACATGGCGGCCGGGTCCGGCCAGTCGGCCGCGTCCCAGGCCAGATCCCCGAACCGCTTGAACCAATGCCAGTCGATGACCAGGACGTCGCATGGCAGGTTGCGATCCCGGTATCCCCGGGCGATGTGCATCAGTTCCTCGGCGCTGCGATAGCGATTCTTGCACTGGATCAGCCCCAGCGCCCAGCGCGGCGGCAGTTCCGGCTGGCCAGTGAGTTGGGTGTAGCTCTCCAGGATGCGATCGGGGGCTGGCCCGTAGATGAGGAAGAGGTCCAGCTCGCCGTCGTCCAGCAGGATGGTGAGGCGTTCCGGGTGCTCCTCCCCGGAGGGCTGGGCGTGCGGCCAGGGGGGCGGGGCCCAATCCGGTCGCATGGGTGCCGGCATCGTCTTCCCCTCGGCGATCACCCAGCGGGATGGCCAGGAGGAGTTGAGGAAAAGACCGTATCCGGCGGTGGTGAACGCCAGTGGGATGCCGCCGTTGCCGCTATGCCGCCCGGCGTCCCACTCCTGCCACATGCGGCGCTCGCGGCCGCGCAGGTTGAGCTGCGAGAGGGCTCCCTGGCCCAGGCCGTAGACGCCCACACCCTTTGGGAGCGTCACCCGACACACCCTTCGGCTGCCTTCCCACTCGATGCCGGGCGCGTCCTCCGGTGTGGACGCCACGATGTTGCCCTGTGCATCCACCAGACGTAGCCGGAAGGGGTCCCGCCGGATCTCGGCCCGCAGCTCGGACGTGGCCAGGATGATCGTCTCCTCCCCGACGGTGAGCGAGGTTTCCAGGTGCGGCGCCGGATCGACGGCCAGGGTGAACGTCTCCTCCGCCCGGAACTCCCCGTGGGGGGCCAGGCGAACGCGAAGGACGTTGGCCGCTGTGAATCGCACCTCCAGGAGTGCATCGTCCACCGAGAGCAGCGCGCCGCCCGGGATAGGCGTGGCTTCTTGCACTCGTGTGATGGTCATGGGGCACCCCTCCATTCGATAGGTGGGTGGTTCCGTCTATCCCCACAGACGGGTCAGGAACCGGATCTTTTCGACCGTTTGGTAGGGGCCGCCGCCCTCGTGGTTGTTGTAGCGGTAGATGCGGATGTCCTTGGGGCCGCCGTAATGGTTGTACGCGGCGAAGACCGTGGATGGCGGGCAGACGAGGTCCATGAGGGCGACGGAGAACAGGGCCTGTGCCCGGGCCCGGGCTGCGAAGTTGACGCCGTCAAAGTAGGAGAGCGTGTGAAAGACGGTGTCGATCTTATCCCGGTGCACGAGGCAGTATTTGGCGATCTCGGCGTAGGGCGTCGCGTCGGTGATCTCCGTGGCGCGGCGATAATGACATAGGAAGGGCACGTCGGGCATGACGGCCTGGACGTCGGGCACCAGGCCGCTGACGGCGAGGGTGACCCCGCCGCCCTGGCTCACGCCGGTAATGGCGATGCGCTCCGGATCCAGGGCCGGATGTGACCGGGCGGCCTCCACGGCTCGTGCGGCGTCCGTGAACACGCGACGGTAGTAGTAGGTCTTGGGGTCCAGGATGCCGCGGGTCATGAACCCAGGGTAGTGGGGATTGGACCCGTCCGGTTCGGGATCGGGCGTATCGCCGGGAGCCCAGGTGCTGCCTTGGCCCCGGGTGTCCATGACCAGATGGGCATAGCCGACGCTGCTCCATAGGAGCCAGTCGGTGGGAAAGCCACGACCGCCGCCGTAGCCGATGTACTCAACGACGCAGGGCAGCGGTTCCTGGCGATCCCGGGGCAGGAGCAGCCAGCCTTTAACCGGCTGGCCGCCGTAGCCGTTGAACGTGACATCGAAGGTCTCCACCGTGCGCAGCCCGTAGTCCACAGGCTCGAACCGGGCATCCAGCGGGGTTTGCCGTGCTTCGGCCAGGGTCTGTTGCCAGAAATCGTCGAAGTCGGACGGCTCCTCGCGGGCGGGCCGGTAGACTTTCAGTTGATCCAGGGGCAGATCGAAGAGCATGGCCTATCCTCCCGGGGAAAGTTTGCCTGACGAGTGATCGCCTCGATCGCCACAAGGCGACTCAGGGACCCTCGGGCTACAGTATGGACTACGAGATCATGGTTTGTCAACTGACCCCTGCGGGGCTTCGTCAGTGATGTGGCGCTATCCTCGCCTACTCGACGACCTCGAACGACCCACGCAGGCCGTCCGCCGAGCTGCCGCCGATCCAGAGATGGAATCCCCCGGGCTCGGTGACGAACGCCATGTCCCGATTGTGGAAGCGCAGATCGTCCGTATGCAGCGTGAACTGGATCGTGCGCCTCTCGCCGGGCTCCAGCCGCACCCGCTGGAAGCCCTTCAGCTCCTTTACCGGCCGAGTGACGCTGCCGACCAGGTCCCGCACGTAGAGCTGGACGATCTCCTCGGCGGCTACAGAGCCAACGTTCTGCACGTCTACGGACGCCACCAGGCTTTCGCCGAGGCGGATGCGCTCGCGGGACAGCCGCAGGTTCTCGTACTGGAATCGCGTGTAACTTAGGCCATAGCCGAAGGGGAACAGCGGCGTCGGCGCCACGTCCAGGTACGAGGAGAAGAATCCAACCGGATCCAGCGGCGTCCCCAGCGGGATCTCCCGATCGACTTGCTGCGGCGGGCGGCCCGTGTTCTTGTGCGCGTAGTAGATGGGGATCTGTCCCACGGCCCGAGGGAACGTGACCGGGAGCTTGCCCGACGGTGACTCGTCGCCGAACAGGAGGTCGGCGATGGCGGGGCCGCCCATGGTGCCCGGGTGCCAGGCGATCAGGAGCGCGTGCACCTTGTCGACCACGCGACTCAGGGTCAGCGGCCGCCCCGTCATGACCACGGCGATGGTCGGCTTGCCCTCCGCAGCCACGGCCTCGATGAGCGCCTCCTGCGCTCCGGGGAGGTCGAGGAACGCCCGGCAATGCGCCTCGCCGCTGAGGATGGCGTCCTCGCCCACGAACAGGAGGACGACGTCCGCCTTCCGGGCGGCCTCGATCGCCTCATCGAACTCCTTGCGGCCGTCGCTGCGCGGGCTCTCCAATCCGGGGGCGAAGAGGACCTCGGCCTTCCCCTTCAGCCGCTCCCGGATAGCTCGCAGCGGCGTGATCGTGTCCTCCGGCCGGCCATCGAAGACCCAACAGCCGAGCTGATCGGCAGGGGCGTCTGCCAATGGCCCGATGACGGCGACGGCGCGCACGTCCCCGGAGAGCGGCAACACGTCCTCCTCGTTCTTCAGGAGTACGACGCTCTCCCGCGCCAGTTGGCGGGCCACCTCCAGATGATCCGGGGCCAGCAGGACGGACTGGCGCGTTGGGTCCACGTAGGGGTTCTCGAATAGGCCCAGGCGCATCTTGACCCGCAGGATGCGGCGCACGGCCTCGTCGATGAGCTCCAGAGGCACCTCGCCCTCGGCGACCAGCGCCGCCAGGTGCTGGCGATAGCTCTGGCTGACCATCTCCATATCGACGCCGGCCGTCACCGCCGCCCGCGCCGCGTCCTTCTCATCAGTGCAGAAGCCGTGGACGACCATCTCGGTGACGGATTGCCAGTCGCTAACGACGAAGCCGTCGAAGCTCCATTCGCCCTTCAGGATCTGGCGCAGGGTGAACGCGTTGCCCGTCGCCGGGATGCCATTGATCTCGTTGAACGCGCTCATCACGGTGGCCGTTCCGGCCTCGACGCAGGCCTTGAACGGCGGCAGGTACACGTCGCGCAACGTCCCTTCGGGGATCAGCGTCGTGTTGTAGTCACGGCCGCCCTCCGCCGCGCCGTAGCCGACGTAGTGCTTGGCGCACGCGGCGATGCGGTCGGGAGCGGACGGATCCTCCCCCTGGAAGCCGCGCACCATGGCCCGTCCGAGCTGCGATGTGAGGTATGGATCCTCGCCGCCGCCCTCGGCGATGCGGCCCCAGCGCGGGTCCCGGGCGACGTCCACCATGGGCGCGAAGGTCCAGTTGACGCCGACGCTGGACGCCTCCCGGGCGGCGATGGCGGCTGCCTGTTCCACGAGCTCGGGATGCCACGCGGCGGACTGTCCCAGCGGGATAGGGAAGACGGTGCGGAAACCGTGGATCACGTCACGCCCCATGATGAGCGGGATGCCTAGCCGGCTCTCCTCCATCGCGATGCGCTGGTAGCGGTTGTACGTCTCCACGTCCACGACGTTGAGGAAGGAGCCGACCTGGCCTTGTCGGATGAGCTCCTCGCGCTCCTCCCCGGCCCCGCTGATCTGGGCCATCTGGCCGATCTTCTCCTCCAGCGTCATGCGGGCGAGCAGTTCGTTGGTCTTGGACTCAATCGCTTTCTCGTTCATCGGCGTTTACTCCCCCTTTCAGTCTAATGGATCTGAATCGGGCGCAGATCAGGCGGACGCGCCCGTCACACTTGGTGAGTGCCCCATGTTCCCGGGTAGTTTGCCAGTAAACGGGCAGTTCTTCAAGTCCGTCATCGAGCCAATCCCTGTGGGGTGGGCCTCACACTCGCCCATGGGCATCAATTTAAGCATCTCGCTCATGTTCCGTAGGGGCAACCCTTGTGGTTGCCCAGAACGATGGGATCGGTGATCTGGGGCGGGCGCCCACAGGGGACATTCCTACCATGGGGTTAGGCATCGTAGGGGCAGCCCCTTGTGGCTGCTCGAAACGGTGGGTGGGGGCGATGATCTGGGGGGCGGGCGCCCACAAGGGGCGCCCCTACCGTGAGATAACACCAGCGGCGATTCATGAATCGCCGCTACCAGTGCCTACATAGAGGTCTCTTCGAACCGCCGCAGCGCGTCGGTATCCACATCCACGCCCAGGCCCGGCGCGGTGGGGACGGCCACCATCCCGTCGCGGACTTCGAAGCGCGGCACGGTGAGTTCGTCCCGCAGCGGGTTCTCCGACCGATCCATCTCCAGCAGCGGCTCCGGCGCGAGCATGCGGCCGGGGAGCATGTCCAGCGTGCTGGCGAAATGCAGCGCGGCGGCGAAGGCGATGCCTGTGCCCCAGCAATGCGGCGTCAGGTTCGTCTCAAAGGCCCGTGCCAGCGCCGCGATGCGGCTGACCTCGGTCAGGCCGCCCGCGGCGCAGATGTCCGGCTGGGCGATGTCCACGCATCGCCGCTCGAACAGGCGCCGAAAGCCCGCGCACAGATACTCGCACTCGCCCCCGGCGATAGGGATGGCCGTCCGCTGCCGTAGCTCCGCGTATCCCTCGTAGTCCTCCGGCGACACCGGCTCCTCGAACCAGCCGATGTCCAGCGGCTCCAACGCTCGTGCCAGCGCCAACGCCTCCCACAAGGCGTACGCGTGGTTGGCGTCCATCATGAGCTTCACGTGCGGCCCGATCGCCTGGCGCACGGCCCGCACGTTCTCGACATCCTGTTCGATGCCGAGCCCCACCTTCATCTTCACGGCTGTGAACCCCTGGCGGACGTACTCCGCCGCCTCCTCCGCCAGGCGCCGCGGCAGGTTAGGCCCTTCGGTGAAGTACATCCCCGTGGCGTAGACGCGCACGTGGTCGCGTCGCCGGCCGCCGAGCAGGACGGAGACCGGCTGTCCCAGCAGCTTGCCCTTCAGATCCCACAAGGCGATGTCGATGGCGCTGATGGCGGCCACCAGGACGCCGCGTCGGGCGTAGTCCAGCGAGCGACGGTACATCTCCTGCCAGAGGGCCGCCTGATGTTGGGGATCCTTCCCGAGGATCAGCGGCGCCAGAAAGTGGATGCCTGCCTCCACGACCCGGGCGGGGCCGTATCCCTCGCCCCAGCCGTACGTCCCGTCATCGGCCGTAACCCGCACGAGACATACCGCGCGGCGATCGTACTCCCATTGGGAGAAATAGAAGGGCCGCTGGAGCTGTTGTTCGACGACGAAAGTCTCGACCTTCGCTATGTCTGGCAAGGTGATCTCCATCGTGGGTGGCGCCACACGGAAACGCAAGATGTGGAAAAGGACGGTGCGGTCACCGTCGATCTGTTCCCCGGGAAGGCCTGGAGGGGCTTGCCCCGGGTGGAGGCGATTCATGAATCGTCTTTGCCATTGTATAAAATGCCGTCAACCCGTGCGGTCGGCGAACGGTGGGCGCCGGCCTCCAGCTCACAGCCCGCCCAGGTTCACCAGGTTGTAGCCGACCCCCGTTAGACGCTGGTTGGCCGCATAGCACGGGTGGGCGTATCGTCTCAGCGCATCCGGCGTGTCCTCTGCATGGCGATCGGCCCATATTCGGATCGTCCCGTCGGGATAGTAGGCCAGGACTTGCTCGCCGGGGTGATCCATGAACTGGGAGCCCATCGCCATGGTGCCGCCGATCCGCCCCAGTTCGTTCCCGTGGCGATCCAGCACGGCCCCGTCCTGCCCGGGGAGGCCGCGGACGAGCTCGTGGTAGCCGTCGCCATCGAGGTCAACCGGCAACGTGCCGTAGACGCTGAAGGGCAGCGATATGGGCTTCCCCGTCAGCGCATCGAAGACGAACTCATCTCGCTCGTAGTGGAACCGCCCGTCTGGGCCGCATGTCTTTCGGCCGATGCGGATGGCCATGGCGAGGAGCCGGTGCCCGTCGCCCAGCCGCGCAACCCAGCCCATGTCCATATGCCCGTGATCCACATCGCCCCACACTCGGCGCCCTGTCGCGTCGAACAGGGCCACCCGGGGCGTCGCCTCGGGGTCGCTCTCCCGGCAGGTGTAGATGTACCACCGGCCGCTCGCGTCGTCTCGCACGGGCTGCACGATGTCGGAGTGGCCGCGGTAGACGTGACGATCGGCGCAGAACAGCTCACGTCCGGAGTCGAGCTCGATGCAACGCTCGCCCCACATGACCTCCTGTATGCCGTCGTCGTCCAAGTCTGTGATGGCGCACATATGGCTGCCGCGGGCTCCCGGCTCATCTTTGACGATGTGATGTTCCCATCGGGGCGTCATGTCGGGGTTCCAACCCTGCAGGAACATATCCCCGTATGTACCCTGGGCGGTGACGAGCGTTGACGTGTCGCCCACCTGTCCGCCGAGGATGAAGTTGCGGAACGTGTGGCTGAGGGATTGACCGTATCCTGCGTGATTGGGCCAGGGCCACCGGCCGGTCGTCTCGCCGGTGTGAGGGTCGAGTCGTTCAAGCACGTAGTGGCTGATGCCGAGGGGATGTTTCGGGTCCGTGTTGTTGACGAACCACACCTCGTCGACGCCATCCCGGTCCAGATCGAAGGCGAACACGGGGCAGAACCAGACGCCGGGGATGACGCCAGGGCCCAGGTCACGTTTCCACAGGATATCGCCGTCGAGCGTGAAGAGAGCGAGCTTCAGCGTGTCCGTTGGGAAGAAGAACATCTCGATGTAAGGGTCCACATCGAAGTCGGCGCAGTAGGCGACCAGAATCGCTCGTTGGCCGCTTGCTCCCATGGACACGGGGAGCGCTCGCAGTTGGCCCAACGGGGAGGATAGAGAGACTTCTAGCACTGGCTGCAGATCCATGACCCGTTGCTCCCAAACCACCTCTCAATAACATCGTTGCATGAGCAGATCGCTCAACGGTGATTCCTCAGAAGATGATACACGGCCATTGCGGAGAGGGCAAGGAGGAGCGATGAATCGGTGGTCCAGGAAGAAGCGAGCGAAGACATCATCAGCGATGACATCTTCGCTATTGAAGATGAGACCACTACGAAGCCGTCGACACTTCTGCGGTATACTCCTTGGTGGGGCGAGGGAGGGGAAGTGACCCGACTCAAGCACTCTGCGGGCTCTGAAGGGAAGCGAGCATATCCGCCTATGCGCGCCCTGGATGAGCTTATCTATACTGTTACAGTTGCTCGATTTCGCGAATGAGGTCGGGCGGAAGACGCGTCCCGTCCGATACTGCCACGTTGCCCATGATTCGCTCCGGCTTTGTAGTAGCCGGGATCACAGTGGCAATGTCTGGATCAGAGAGCAAGTAGCGGAGTGCAAAATGAGGTAGCGATTCTCCATATTCTGCGGCCATTTGTTCTACAGAATCAAGCTTGCGAATCATCTCTTCAGTCACAAACTCAGGTCGTTTTTGAACGAGCTTCTCTCGCAAGCTTCCCAAGAGTCCCATGTGGAGTGGGCTACCTAGAACGACAGCCACATCGCGGGCTGCGGCGGTGGGGATCAAATGCTTCTTGGCTTGTTGGGTCACCAAGTCGTACTTGTTATAGGTCAGAACAGAGTCGAACTCTCCGGTTTCGAGTGCACGACTCAATAGATGAAGGTCTGCCCCAGTGATGCCAATCCCCTCTATCAGGCCTTGACTTTTCAGTTCTTGTAAGGCTTGCATTATGCCGCCTGGACGGAAAATTTGGTCCCAGCCGGCTATCTCTGCCTCATGAATTTGCAGTAACTCGATCTTGTCACGGCGTAGCCGCCTCAGGCTGCTCTCGAAACTGCGCCAAACGCCGTCTCGCGTATAATCGGAGCGACCGCATGCAAGCATTCCCACCTTCGTAGCGAGGTAAATCTGTTCCGGCCAGTTTTGAAGCGCGTAGCCGATGATGTGCTCACTATAATTATGACCATAGAGAGGGGCAGTGTCGATGAAGTTGACTCCTAGCCTCAACGCAGCACGTACAGTTTCGGCAGCCTTTTCGATGATGATCTCATTATCGCGACCGCCCAACCATGCTCCTCCCAAGCCGACCTCGCTCACCTGCCAGCCTAAGCGGCCAAAGCGTCGATAACGCATCTTCACCTCGCTACTGGAGCGTCCCGGATTCTGTTCAAAGCCTGAGCTTGTCTTGGGTAGCAGTTTAGCCCTTCAGGGCACCTCCGGTTAGACCGGCGACAAAGTAACGTTGGGCGAAAAGGAAAAGGAAGAAGATCGGCAAGGCTGAGATGAGTGAGGCCGCCATCAAGTCGGGCCAGAGAACATCTCCAGCTCCTGTCCCAGCAGGGCCTGCCATCTGGGTCGCTCGTGCGATCACCGTCTGCATCACCTGGAGCCTTCCCGACGGGGAGGTGATGATTAGGGGCCAAAGATAGGATTCCCAGCCTCCCAGGAAATGAAGCACACCAATGGTTGCCAGAGCCGGTTTGGACATAGGCAAAGCAATGTTGAAGAAGATACGGAAGCGGCCTGCGCCATCGATAAAGGCCGACTCCTCGATTTCATTGGGGATTGTGCTGAAGAATTGGCGCATCAGGAAAATGCTGAACGTCGAGGCCATGCCTGGCAATACGATAGCAGGAAAGGTGTCATACAACCCCAAACGTTTAATGATCAGAAACTCGGGGATCATCAAGACTTCGAATCCCAGCATGAGCGTTGCCAGAAACAAGGCAAAGATGGCATTCTTTCCCGGAAACTCTGTCTTGGCGAACCCGTAACCGGCCATCGAATCGATCAGTAAGTTGCCAGCAGTCATTGTGATGGCGATAGCCGCTGTATTTCCGATTACTTTCAGAAGATCAAAGGCCTTCCAAATTCGTCTATATGACTCAAAGGTCAAAGGAATTGGCAGCCAGATGAGGGGGCGTCGCACGAACGTGGCCAAGTCGACGAGTGAGCTTCGCAGCATCCAGTATAGCGGGAAGGCGAAAACCACGAGGCCGATGGTCAGCAATACGATGTAGGCGACATGACTCAAGAATACTGTCCAGCGAATTCGAGCTGTCACAGCGCAGCCTCTCTCTTAGTCTGCCCGGCTCAGGCGAAGTTGGATCAGTGAGATTAACAGAATAATGGCCAATAATACAAAAGATAGAGCACCAGCATAGCCGAACATACGATACTGAAAGGCGTTATTGTAGGTGTAGAGCGCAATAGTCCGCGTGGCGTTCTCCGGCCCACCTTGGGTAAGGACATAGGGCTCCGTGAAGACCCGGAATCCCCCGATAGTCCCAAGAACGACCACGAACGTGATTACCGGACGCAAGTGAGGCACGATCACATTGAGGAAACGTTGCCATCCGTCGGCGCCATCCACCTTTGCAGCGTCGATGAGGTCACGCGGCGTGTCCTGCAAGGCGGCCAGGAAGATAATACTATTGAAGCTTGTGCTCTTCCAAAGGCTCATGATCATGATGGAAATCAGAGCATAATGTTTGTCTCGATACCAGGCGATGGGTTCCAGACCGGCCGCTTTGAGCAGTTCATTGAAGACACCATCCGGAAACTCGTATAGGACTTTGAAAATCGTAACGGTAACGACCGCTGATACGACGACAGGAATGAAATAGATGGAGCGTATCAGGCGCATACCCACGAATTCTCGATTAAGAAGCATGGCGACTGCGAGAGAGAGGAGTACATTTAAAGGGACTGTGACCATTACGAAGATCAACGTGTTTCGAAAGGATTGCAGGGCAATGGTGTCGCGAAATACGTTGACGTAATTTCGAAGGCCAACGAATTGTGGTGGCTGGAAGCCTGAATAGTTCGTGAAGGAGAGGTAAAAAGCGTAGCCAGCCGCGAAGAGGACGAAGACTCCGATGATTAACGCAGATAGAGCAATGAACATATATCCGTCAATGGCTTCCCGTACCCTCATTGGGCGCCATCGCCGTCGGGAAGTGCTCTTACGCAGGTAACCTGTACGCGCAGCCATACGGTTACTCCCTTATCTTACCATTGGTGCCTGCACAGATGGTTCAGGGGGCCGCCATTCGCAGCCCCCTGTATGGACCCGCGAGACCCTATTTGGCTTCGCGACGCAGCATTTCGTTCGCCTCATCGTTGATCCGTTTGAGCTCAGCAGCAACATCAGCATTGGGGTCTGCGAAGATCTTCTGGAGGCCTCCCTGGAAGATCTCGAAATACCCTTTTGCGAATAACGGATGGACAGGCAGTACGGACGCATTAGCCACGGCATCCTTCAATCCCAAGAATTGAGAGAAGTCCCGCTTGGTCTCCTCCAGGTCGTAGGTGGCTAGATTGCCGGCTGGAGCCCCTCCTGTGACCTTCATCCATTTGTAAGCACCCTCGGGCGTCACCATTTTGGTTAGCAACTTGAACGCTATGTCGGGGTGTTGGCTGCTTTTGGCGATCATCAGTGGTGAACCTCCAGCCACGTTTGCGCACTCTTTTCCACAGGGAAGTGCTGCCATGCGCCACTTGCCAATGGTCTCGGGATATTTTTGGTCCACGCTTCCTAGCTCCCACCCGCCGGCTTGCATGAAAACGACTTCGCCCTTTTGCCACAAGACCCAGCGTCCGTTTTCCATCTTCATGATATCCGGGTTTACACACTTGTACGTGTGTATGAGATCCCACATGAATTGGATAGCTTCAATGACTTCTGGCGAGTCGAAAGTAAAGGCGGTTCGTTCGGGATTCATCATATCGCCGCCGGCCTGAAAGATCCAATCTCCTGACCACCATGCAGGGCCGGGGCTGAAGGCAAAGGGATGCTCTAGCCCCATACTGTCCTGGAAGACTTTGCACACAGTCAGCAACTCATCCCAGGTCTTTGGGGGCTCGACCCCAGCCTGCTCAAACAAGTCAGTACGGTAGATCATGATGTTGGGTGAGATGTAGTATGGAAGTGCATAATGTTTCCCATTTCGAGTGGCGAATGCCAGGAAGCGCTTCGGGTACCAATTTAAATCGATGTTATACTGCTTGATGTAGTCATCCAGGGGTAGTGCCATGTCCGCGTCCAGGAGCATGGGGATCTGATTTTCGTCCTGGATAAAGAGATCGGGCAAATCACCTGCGGCCACTCGCGTTTGGAAAACATTGATCCACTCACCATGTGCCAGGCTCAAGTCTCGCTTGATGTGCACGTTGGGATTTTCGGCTTCGAACTCGTCGGCGATTTGGTTGTAGTAATCACAACCTGGCCCGCCACAGTACGCGCTGAACTCGATTTCGATCTTCTCGGTGGGAGCCTTCTCCTTCTCGGCAGCCGGTGCTGGTGCTGGCGGGGCACAGGAGATCACCACGAGAACCACAATGGCCAATAAGCTGAGAGAATGTGTCATGCGTTTCATAGCGCTCCTCCTCTTTACCTTAATACGGCTCACCGAGCGTGTGCCTTCGGTTGCCCATTATCGCTGTGATCTTCGTCTCTCACCTCCTTTCCGGCGACCGAGTTCAAGGCAGCCTTGCTATTGGCCGCATACTGTCCCGATTTCTCTGAGCTGTTCTAGATGATGACTCAGCAAGGTCAGGCATCCCGCGCTCACGGACCATGCTTATGCTATATAATTATAGAGTGAAAGTTTCAGAGATGGCACACTTGTAACGTCGAATCTGTGACATCTTGTGTCATGTGAGGGATATCATGAGCTTGCCCAGAGCCGACTTTAATCGCTGGGTTGCTGATGCCTATCAACATCTATACGATCTGGTCCACCTTCGCACCCATCCTCTGACGGGCATTCTGATCCCTGATCCCTCTCTCCGTCGCAAAGAGAAGGCTTGGCGGCTGCATCACATCCTCCTCGATGTGATCGACGAGCTGGACCCCGGGCCGCAGGCTCCGGCTTTCTCTCGTGAATGGCGCCGTCATCGGCTCATGGTGTTACGTTACGTGGACGGCCTCGATCCGCAGTCCGTGGCGGATCAATTGGCCATCAGCCGCCGCCACTTCTACCGTGAACATGAGGCGGCCATCGAGGCGGTCGCCAGCATCCTCTGGGATCGCTACGTGGCCCGCATGGAGTCTCCCGCCGCGCAGCCGGAGGCGGTGAGCCAGGAACCTGCCGACCGGCTGGAACTGCTACGCCTGGAAGCTGCCCGGCTCAGCCAGGCTAATCGGTACTCCCACTTGGCCGATGTGGTCGAAGGAGCCGTCGAGTTAGTGCGGGAGATGGTAAAACAGAAGGAAATCCATCTGCTCCTCGACATGGAGCCGAATCTACCCAACGTGGGCATGGATCGCAGCATGCTAAGACAACTTCTGCTCGAGGTGCTGAGTTATGTGATAGGGAGCCTTACAGGAGGGGAACTCCGAATCCAGGCGGTGCATGAAAGGGATCACGTACGACTGACCATATGCAGCCGAGGTGGGGAAAAGGAGCAGGAGAAAACCCAAACGGATGAGGAAGATGTGCGCATCTCCATGCTGCAGGAGCTGGCGACCGTGCAGAATGCTCGGCTCTTGCCCATCGCCGATGATGTGGGGAGGGGCGGCTTTGAGCTTGAACTGCCCACGGCGCCGCCTCGCACGGTCCTGGTGGTGGACGATAACAAGGACGTGCTGCAGCTTTTCCAGCGCTATCTTCAATCGCATCATTATCGGGTCGTCACGGCCCAGAGCAGTGCTGAGGCGATTCGATTGGCCCGGGAACTGCAGCCATATGCCATCACGCTCGATCTGATGATGCCGGAGCGTGATGGGTGGAATGTGCTGCAAACGCTCACTAACCAGCCGCGAACTCAGCATATCCCTGTCATTGTCTGTACCGTGCTTAGCGCGAAGGAGTTGGCGTTGTCGCTGGGGGCCACAGCTTTCCTGGAGAAACCGGTCACGGAAGAGACGCTTATATCCGTCCTGAGGGTGCTAGAGGGAAGATGAGGGGAGTTGCTGCTCAACGCGATCTGGGGTGCTCTTTACCGGGCGGATGGCCCCGATTGCGTTGGCTTTCAGAATGGCCTGGATCCATTGTAGCACTTCGCCCGGCATCAGCCCCTCGGCTTTGGTGATCACCATGCTCCCGCCCAGAGCTTCCACATGATCAAGCTCATCCTGCGCGGAGACGATGATGATGGGAGTGTCTCGCCACTGGCTTGATGATCGGAGGCGTCGGATCACCTGGGCGCCGTCCATGTCGGGCAGCATCAGATCCAGCAGGATCAGGTCGGGGCGGTGCAGCCGGATCATGTCCAGCGCCTCCTGGCCGCCATATGCGCTGAACACCTGGTACCTCCGAATCGGGCTATCCAGCATCCGGCTCAGAAGACGAACGAAATCGCGATCGTCGTCGACGACCAACACACGGGTTACATTCTCCCCGAATCGGCGCAGGACGTCCCACAGATCCTGATGGGACACTGGCTTGATCAGGTACCCATCTACGGCTAGTTGTTGCCGCAGTGGCCCCTCACCAGCCAGTGGACAGGCGATGAACGGCACCCGCAATCCCCAACTGTGGGCAGTCTCCTCCAGGTGCTCGGCCGGGATCGGCTCATCGCTGCTGTCGAACAGAATAGCCTGTGGCATGAGCTGTCGTGCCATGTCCCGGGCCTGTTCCAGGCTGTAAACGGCCACGGTGCGGTACCCGCGTATGTGTCGAGCCAGCAGTCCGGCCGCCGATGGGCTATGGGTGACGGTCAGAAGTATGGGGACTTCTCCCCATTGGTCTGATGGGATGGGTTCCTGGGTGAGAGGGCGACTGCCATCATTTGCGGCCAACTCCTGGACGGTTATGGGGAGACTGAAGTAGAAGGTGCTGCCTTTGCCTACTTCACTCTCCACCCAGATGCGTCCACCGTGCATCTCCACGAATCGTTTGCTGATCGCCAGACCCAGCCCCGCACCTCCGTGGCGCCGACGCGTCGACCCGTCGGCTTGTCGGAACTCCTCGAAGATGCGAGAGATGTCCTCGGGGGCGATACCCACGCCTGTATCAGCTACCCAGAAGAGGATGTTGCCAGCCTCTTTCCGAACGCCCACGGTGACGCTCCCCTGCTCGGTGAAGCGAGCGGCGTTGTTCAGCAGATTGAAGAGTACCTGTCGTATGCGTGTGGAATCGACCCAAATTCGCGGCAGACCCGGTTCGATCCTCACATGCAGGGACAGACCACGTGTCTCCACCAGGCTGCGGGCCGTGTTCACTGCCTCCTGAACCAGGACGGCCGGATCCACCTCTTCCGGCAGCAGGCTCATCTGTGCTGCCTCGATGCGCGCCAGGTCCAGCACGTCGTTGACCAGCGTCTGCAGGTGGCAGGCGTTACGGTGCACGATACTCAGATCGCGCATATAGGAGGGCGGCAACGGCGCACCATAGTATTCAGGCGATTGCGCCATCATTTCAGTGAACCCGACGATGAGGTTAAGCGGCGTGCGCAGTTCGTGGCTGATGGTCTGGGCGAATTGTTGCTTGAGCCGACGAGCCTCTTCTGCTTGATCGCGGGCCAGCGACAGCATATAGTTGACCCGTTCCAATCTATATGTGGCCTCGTCCAGCGCCTTCAGCACACGGCTCAGCTCGGCCTGTCGCTCTCGGGCGATCCGCTCATTACGACGGGCCTGCTCATAGCCGTTCCAGGCCCAGGCTAACGCGATGTAAAGGTTGCGAGCGGCCAGCCACGAGGCTAGCGTGGTCAGGAGGATAACCGCGATGGGGAGCCAGGTGTCCACGGAGAGGAAGGGCGTATGAAGATAGGATCGGTTGATCATGATAGTCAGTGCGCTAGCCAGGAGAGCGATCAGGAACACGGCCTGCTGGCTCATGAGGACGCTGGCGAAGATCACAGGAAGGATGAATAGGTGGGAGAGCTGGCTGATACGGAAGGCGAGGACGGCGCACGCGATGGCAAGGAGTAAGCCTCCGGTGAAAAGGACGGAGGCGACGGAGAGAGCACGGTCCCGCAAGAGGTGGCCAAGGCCCCAACTCAGGATGAGCAGCAGACTGCCCAGCCACGCTTCCAGGGGGGCACTTTCCCCGGTCACTGGCCACACGAGAAGGGTCAGCCATATGTAGCCGATCGCCCCAATGAGAAGCGCGATGATCCTGAACGATTCAGCGCGCAATTGCATTAGATTGTCGCATAGATGAGACATCTCATGCGTCGCGCTCATGGCTGCCTCCTGACGCCAAAAGGGCCTGTAATCGCTACAATGCGAGCCTCCTTCTCCTACGCTTGGGAGAAGACGAGACTACATGTCTCTTCCGCCATGCGAAGCTCAATAAGATCATGTGACCTGTTTGGCGCCGACGCGCTTCTCGATCTTGGCCCACGTGTCTCGCAACGTGACCGTGCGGTTGAACACGAGCCTGCCATCCGCCGAGTCCGGGTCTACGCAGAAGTACCCCTTCCGCAGGAACTGGTAGTGATCCCCGACCTTCGCGTTGGCCAGGCTGGGTTCCACCTTGCAGGACGTGAGGATCTCCAGAGAGTTGGGGTTGATGTTCGCCTTGAAGTCGGCCCCCTCCTCGTCCACCTCGTCCGGGTTCGCCTTGAGGAACAGGCGATCATACAGGCGCACCTCGGCGTCCAGCGCGTGGGCGGCCGAGACCCAGTGCAGCGTCCCCCGCACCTTGCGCCCGTCCGGCGTCACACCGCCCCGGGACTCGGGGTCGTAGGTGCAGTGGAGCTCGACGATCTCGCCGGCCGCATCCTTGACGACGTCCACGCACGTGACATAGTACGCGCCCTTCAGCCGCACCTCCCGGCCGGGAGCCAGGCGGAACCACTTCTTTGGCGGGTCCTCTCGAAAGTCATCCCGCTCGACGTACAGCACCCGGGAGAAGGGCACTTTGCGCGTGCCCATGCTGGGATCCTCTGGGTTGTTCTCGATCTCGAACTCTTCCACCAGGTCCTCGGGATAGTTGTCGATCACCAATCGGAGCGGTCGCAACACCGCCATGGCCCGGGGAGCCCGCTTGTTCAGATCCTCCCGGAGGCAATGCTCCAGCAGGGCGATATCGATGACGCTGTTCGTCTTGGCCACGCCGATGCGGTCGCAGAAGTTTCGGATGGCCTGCGGTGTGTAGCCTCGCCGCCGCATCCCCGCCAGGGTGGGCATCCGCGGGTCGTCCCAGCCGTTCACGTACCCCCCCTCGACGAGCTCTCGCAGCTTGCGTTTGCTCAGCACCGTGTGGCTGAGGTTCAGGCGAGCGAACTCGATCTGGCGTGGGTGGTGGATACCCAGCTGGTCGAGGAACCAGTCGTACAGGGGGCGATGGTCCTCGAACTCCAGCGTGCAGATGGAATGGGTGATCCCCTCGATGGAATCCGACTGGCCGTGAGCCCAGTCGTATGTGGGGTAGATGCACCACTTGTCGCCGGTTCGGTGGTGACTGGTGTGGATGATGCGGTACATGACCGGATCGCGCAGGTTCAGGTTGGGAGAGGCCATGTCGATCTTCGCCCGCAGGACGCGTGCGCCGTTGGGGAACTCGCCGGCGCGCATACGCTCGAATAGCTCCAGGTTCTCCTCAACCGAGCGGTTGCGATAGGGGCTCTCCTTTCCCGGCTCCGTCAGGGTCCCCCGATATGCCCGTATCTCCTCGGGGCTCAGGTCGTCTACATAGGCCTTGCCGGCCTTGATCAGCTGTATGGCGAACTCGTACAACTGGTCGAAGTAATCGGATGCGTAGTACAGGCGATCGCCCCAGTCGAACCCCAGCCAGCGAACGTCCTCGATGATGGCCTGTACGTACTCCTCGCTCTCCTTAAGAGGATTGGTGTCGTCGAATCGCAGGTTGCACAGGCCGCCGTATTCCTCGGCGATGCCGAAGTTCAGGCAGATGGACTTGGCGTGGCCGATATGCAGGTAGCCATTGGGCTCCGGGGGAAAGCGCGTGTGCACCTTCCCCCCAAAACGATTGGTCCGGATATCTTCCTCGATGATTTCTCGGATGAAATCGGTGGGTTTGGATTCGGCTGAAGCCTCGCCAGCGGCCTGGCTCTCACCTTTCCTCGGTTCTCCCATAACCTTTCCTCCTCAGTGGGTTCGGTGAAGGGGTACATGGTGCGAGCAACTACGTCGTCTCGGCGGCGACGAGTTGCTGCAGAAGCTCCATAGCCCGGTCACATCGGGCCAGGGCCTTCTCTCGCCCTACGGCCACGATGCTGACGAACAGGGGCGGGGCCACCTTCTTGCCCGTGATGGCGATGCGCAGGATGCCGAAGAGGGGCCCTGCCTTGACGCCCAGCCGCTCGGCCAGGGCTCGCATCTCCGCCTCCATGAGGTCGGGATCGAACTCCGGCAGATCGGCCAGGACCTGCCGTGCGGCCCGCAGTGCCTCCAGCGATTGCGCCGCCGTCATCTTGCGGCCGATCAACAGCTTCGGATCGTATTCGCCCGGCTCCTTGAAGACGAAATCCACGATCTCGGCCGCCTCAGACAGCTTTTTCACCCGCTCCTGGACGGCCGGCATCAGCACCGGCAGCCCGGGGTGGCGGGCGATCTCCTCCTCGGGGATGCCGAGCCCCTTGGCCAGGAACGGTAGTACTCGCCGGGTGAACTCCTCGGTCGGGAGCTCACGGATGTAGACGCCGTTCATCCAGTCCAGCTTCTCGTAGGAGACGACGGAGGGCTTGGGGTGGACATCGGCGATGTCGAATCGCTCAATGGCCTGCTCTCGGGTGAAGAGGTCGTTCTCCGGGTCGTACGACCATCCCAGCAGCGCCAGGAAGTTGAACAGCGCCTCGGGAAGGTATCCCTCTTCTCGGAAGTCTCGGATCAGGGTTGGGTACTCGACGCCGTTGATCACCGGCTTGCGTTTGGACATCTTGCCCTTACCGCTAGGATCGAGCAGCAGCGGCAGGTGGGCCATGATCGGCGGCTCCCAACCGAAGGCCCGGTAGATCAGGATGTGGCGCGGTACGGAGGGGAGCCACTCGTCTCCTCGCAGGATGTGCGAGATCTCCATCAGATGGTCGTCGATGACGTTGGCCAGGTGGTAGGTCGGGTACCCGTCGGACTTCAAGAGCACCAGATCGTCCAGGGTGTTCACGTCCACGGTGATCTCGCCCCGGATCACGTCGCGGAAGGTGATCTTCCCTTCGTCGGGCACCTTCAGGCGCACCACCGGGGTGATCCCTTGAGCCTCATATTCCGCTCGTTGGGCCGCCGTCAGATTGCGGCAGTGGCGATCGTAGCCGATCCGTTCCTTGCGTTTCCGTTGCTCCTCTCGCAGCGCGGCCAGGCGCTCCGGCGAGCAGTAGCAATAGTAGGCGTGCCCCTCCTCGATCAGCTTGCGAGCGTGTTCCTGATAGATGTCCAGCCGTTGGGATTGAAAGTAGGGGCCGTACTCGCCGCCGACCTCGGGCCCCTCATCCCAGTCGAGCCCCAGCCATCGCAGGGATTCCAGCAGATCGTCCAGCGCCTCCGGATGGTAGCGCGTTCGATCCGTGTCCTCGATGCGCAGGATGAAGCGGCCGCCGGTGTGGCGGGCGTATAGCCAGTTGTAAATCGCCGTGCGGGCCCCACCCAGGTGGAAATAGCCGGTGGGGCTCGGGGCGATGCGCACGCGTACGGGTCGGTGGGTCATGTTGAGAACCTCCGTTTCGTGTTCCGTATTGCATATTGCGTGTTACGTATTAAGGCGGTGGAAGCGGGACATCGGATAGCAGCCCTGATAGCTCTCCCTGGTATGAATCCAGATCGGCGTGGTAAGCGACTTGCTCTTCTTTGAAAACACGCTGACGTTGCCTTGGAATGATCGTCAGGAGCAGCCGGATGATCTGTGCCAGGAGGTTGAGCCGGTGCTCCATCACAGAATTTCCTAGAACATACCTGCTCTTGAAATACCAATCACGGCTTTCCCGGGCCGATCCAAGGGCGTATTCATAGAATCGGGCGCGGTCTCGGCCGGAGCCACGCGAGTAGCCTTCGGCGATATTCGCACTGATGGAGCATACTGCACGGTACAATTGGTCCGACAGGCCATGAGTTCGCCGATCCTGCATGAGCTTTGTCGCGTCGAGCCACCCGAGGTCTGAGAGGAACAGGGCGAGCCGATACACCTGCATCTTCCACAGGACATCCGTCGTGATGATCTCCGGCACTGTTTCAAGCCATTCCTCGTAGTTCATGGCCACTCCCCTGCCTCCCACGCATTACGCAATACATGACACGCAATACGCACCACGCAATACGCATCACGCATCACGCAACCCTACTCCCTCCCCCCCAGCCACCTCGTCCCAAGCACCCCCAACGCCAGCGCGACCCCTGCCGTGATCCCAAACATCGCCCGGATGCCGATGGCGTCGGCGATGGTACCGCTGAGCCCCGGCCCGCTGAACATGCCGATGGCGTAAACGGCCTGGTGCAGTCCCATGGCGGTGGTGCGCTCGGCGTCCTCTACGTTCTGGATGCTCAGCCCCATCAGCACCGGGTAACCGATGCCCATGGACATCCCGATGCAGAATTGAGCGGCGAAGACCAACGGCAGCGTTGGCGCCAGCGCGGCCCCTCCGATGCCCACGGCCAGGAGCAGGAAGCTGATGTAGACGAGCCGCCGGGCGCCGATGCGCTTGACGATGGCGGTCGCCGTCAGGTTGCCCAGCGTGAGGACGGCGATGTTCATGCTGGTGAGCATGCTGAGCATGACGTCCGTGGCCCCCAACTGCCTGGCCAGGATGGGGATGAACCCGAAGGTGGCCGCCCAGTTTGCATATTGAGCCACGGCGCTGAGGACGGAGGGAAGCAGCACGTCCCGTCGGGTGATCAGGTGCCCGATGCCCTTGATCGATGGGCGCCGGCGGGAACGGCGCTCCTCCCGGGCCGGCAATACGATCAGGATGGCCAGAACGGCCGCGCCTGCGGCCAGGAAGAAGGGAAGGGAATACCCCCCCAGGTTGTTCAAAGAGCCAGTGATCCCTGTGGCCAGCATGCGCCCCACCGACCCGATGAGGGTGAGCATGGCGCTGGCACGTACGGCCTCCTCTGGCGGGAACAAGCTGCTGAACACGACGACCAGCGGCACCCAGGTGCCGGCCGCCAGCCCGGTGATGGCCCGCCCGAGGATCAGCCCGTTGACGTTGTCGGCGGAGCCCATGGTCCAGGCCCCCAGACCGGCCAGGGCGAACCCGCCGATGATAAACGGCTTGCGCCGTCCCAGCCAGTCGGCCGTGATGCCCAACGGCAGGCGGATGATCGCCTGCCAAAGCCCGTACATGGAGAGCACCACGCCGACCAGTGCCAGATTGTCGGTCTTGCTCGCGGTGTAGACGGGCAACGTCGGCACGTAAAGATACAGGGCGATCCAATACAGGAAGACGGCGATGATATACAGCGTAAGGGTCAGCCGCCGGGCGCCGGTCATGGCCGGTGTAGCGACCGTCGAGCGGGTGGCCGCGGTGCGACACATTGTGGCATGGCTCCTTTCACGATGTCGGCTGTCTGCGCATCTCGAAAGCCGTCGTTTCCGGCCCCCCGGTGATGATCTGGCGGAATCGTGCCTCCACGCGCTCGCTCCGCCAGTGACGTTGGCGTGGATAGGTGCTGTGACGGCGGAAGGGACGGCACAACGCCTCCAGGTCGCCGTTGCCCGTCATCTGGATCTGTTCCAGATCTCCCTGGCCCAGTCCGCCCTGGTGTGCATACCATAAGTAGCCGATCTCGAACGGATCAAACCCCATGAGCTTGGCGGCCACCGCGTCCGCTGCCACAGGGTCCAGGCTGGCTACGGCGGCATGGAGCGGCACCGGATCGCCCCATGTCGGTCCCTCGCCCTCCATGGCCTCCCAGGCGTCCAGCACAGCCAGATGGGGACGGATCACCCGGGCCACCAGGAAGAGGTTGAGGTGCATGACCGGGTAGCTTTGATGCAGGCGTGCCTTATCGCTGGGAGATCTGCGGGCAAATGCGAATCGCATCTCATCGACGATGGGGAGCAGCTTGATCCGCAGTGGTAACATGTTATAGGCCCGCCACAGGATGGAAGGGCTCGAGCGGGGCTGTAATGCCACCCGGGCAATGAGCGCTCCCATGGTTACATTCTTGATAGACGCCGTGATCAAGACGAGATCGTGCGTTTTGGGCGGCCCTACGGAGATGATGAAGTCCGACTCCACCGCTGTGGCGGAGAGGGCCAGCATCTGCGGGCGTAGCCGATGGTCGTACGTCTGAACGGGATATGTGCGCTCGTCCCTGTTGAAATCCACCAGCTGGACGTCGTAGGCATCCACCAGCGCGTCGTATCCGAAGTTGCGATATCCCACCCCGGTCGGCGCCAGCGCCGCTCCCTCACCGATGAGCACCGGACCGCTGTATCGTTCGCGTAGCCAATCCAGGGTGGCGCGCAGCGCATCCACATGGGTGGCGGCCAGCTGGCGTTTCACCGACACCAGGTTCGGCTTGATTAGCACACGCCGTTTCCCGCTTAAATCGATAGGCCCCAACGCCTCCAGGGCCGCTCTCACAGTTTCGTATCGGCTGTTCCCCGTCGTCAGTGCGACCGTGCTCATCGCGTTCCCTTTCTCCTCTACACCCGCTCGATGGGGCTCATTATAGCATACCGTTGGTCTCAGGCAATCATATGTGGCTGCCCGTGTGCATTCCTCTCGGCCCTTGGCCTTGCCTGGTCCGGTCTGGAGGTGGTGGCCCCGGGGCGGGATAGGACGTCGGATTGTTCACTTTCCTGGCGCATGCTATACTGGTTGTCGCAAGAACGTGGAAGATCTTCTCTGTTATGGAGGCCGTAGATGGCGCCGATTCAGACCGCTGTCATCCTGGCAGCCGGCCAGGGCACCAAGTTCTGGCCGTATAACGTCGTGCGGCAAAAGGCCGCGTTCCCCATCGCCAACGTCCCGGCCGTTCGCCGGATCGTGAACGATCTCGTCGACCTCGGCGTGACACGTATTGCGGTCGTCGTGGGGGCAGGCGAGGCCAGCGTGCGGGCTGCCTTGCACGACGCTCCCGGCGACATCGTCTTCGTGCGACAGCCGGATCCTGACGGGACCGCGCCCGCCGCCCTGCTGGGTGCGCATGACCTGGGCGAGGACTTCCTGGTCGTGTCGGGCGATGTGGTCACCGCCCGGGAGAATCTGGCCGCCTTGATGGAGCGCTTCTCTCAGGACCGCCCGTTGGCGGCCGCGCTTATCCAGCCGCTGGAGAAGGAGCGTCCGCAGGACTGGCTCGTCGCCTTCCCGGAGGGGGATGTCCTGCGCGGGATCGAGGGGCATGGCCGTGAGGGCGCGCATCGGCTGTGTGGGATCTACGCCTTTCGGCCGGAGGCGCTCCCGTACCTGCGGGACAACCCGGGATTGGTGACCCGGGTGCCGGTCGGCGGGATGCCGCCGTTGGAGGCGGAGATCGCCCAGTCGCTGCAGATGATGATCGACGCGGGACAGCCGGTGTTGGCCGTGGAGACGTCAGGGTACCACGTGGACCTGGACAAACCCTGGCATATCCTGGAGGCCAACTATTATGCCATTCAAGATATGTCGTCTCGGCTGGAGATGGATGTTATCCCGGATTCGGCCCGGATCCACGGCGGAGCGGAGATTCACGGCCGGGTCGTGCTGGGGGAGAACGCCGTCATCGGCAATCGAGTGGTCGTGGAGGGTGATCTCTGGCTGGGGGATGGGGCCAGCGTCACCAACGGCGCCATCCTGAAGGGGCCGGTGGTTGTTGGGCGAGAGACCAAGGTCCGAGATTATTGCCAGATCGGGGGGTACAGCGCGCTGGGCGACCGGGGGGTGTATGGCCATGGGGCGGAGTTCAGCGGCGTGGCCCTGGATACCGTGTACGCCTATCACTACTGCGAGATCTGGGGAGTGGTGGGGCACGCCGTGGACTTTGGAGCGGCCACGGTGTGTGGCAATCTGCGCTTTGATGATGGCGAGACCGTATGGCGGATCAAGGGGCGGCCGGAGGTGCCCCCTACGCACGCCTCCAATGCGGCCTACTTCGGCGACTTCAGCCGCACGGGGGTGAACGCCATCATCATGCCCGGGCGGCGGATCGGCGTTTACTCCTGTGTGGGCCCCGGCGTGGTTCTGTATGACGACCTCCCCGACCGCACCTTGATCACCGTGAAGCAGGAGCTGATCACCCGCCCCTGGGGACCGGAACGATACGGCTGGTAGACATTACGCACCTACGCAACACGCAATCCGCAACACGCAACACGTAATACGCAACACGCAATACACACTATATTCCCAAAATGAGCTTCGCCACATACAGGTAGATCAACAGCCCGGTCGCGTCCACTAGCGTGCTCATGAACGGTCCGGAGACGATGGCCGGGTCGATATGGAGCCGGCTGGCCAGGATGGGCAGGAGGGAGCCGACGATATTGGCCCAGAGCACGATCAGCAGAAGCGCGGCGGCGACGGCGCCCGCCACAGCGGGACTGGTCCCCCAGGCTAGGGCTCGCAGGTATCCGACAGCGCCCATGGCGATCCCCAGCACGAGCCCCACGCGCAGCTCGTGCCAGAGCACCCGGATAGCGTCGCCGGGCTCGATGTCCCCGATGGCCAGCGCCCGGATGATGGTGCTGATCGTCTGGGAGCCTGCATTCCCTCCGGTGCCGATCAGCAGCGGGATGAAAAAGGTGAGCGAGACCACCATGGCCAGCTCGTGCTCGAATAGCCGGAGCACGGTGCCCGTCAGAGTCTCGGTCACGAACAGCAGGAGCAGCCATCCGATGCGGCTGCGGGCCACCCGGGTGACCCGGCTGTCCAGGTACGGCCCGGCCAGGGGCTGCGCACCGCCCAATCGCTGGATGTCCTCCGTGATCTCCTCTTGCAGCACGTCCACTAGGTCGTCCACTGTGATGACACCCAGGAGCCGATGGTGGTCGTCCACCACGGGCAGCGCCAGCAGGTCGTATCGGTCCATCAGGCGGGCGCACTCCTCCTGGTCCGTGCCCGCGGGCACGCTGATGACCTCCGGGTCCATGATGTCCATCATGCGCTGGTGGGGCTCCGCCATGATGAGCTGGCGCAGGGTGACGGTGCCGCAGAGCACGCCGTTGCGGTCGATGACGAACAGCTGGTCGGCGACGTGGCCCTCGGGATGCCACCGCCGGACGGCCTCCAGCGCCTCAGCTACCGTCGTGCGGCGGCGCAACGCCAGGAACTCCGAGGTCATCAGGCCGCCGGCCGTGTCGTCCGGGTGCATCAGCAGCGGGCGCACCTCTTCCGGGTCCTCCAGGCTGGCCAGGATCGCCTCCGCCTGTTCGGGCGGGATGTCGCCCAGCAGATCGGCGGCCTCATCCGGCTCCATTTCATCGACGATGCGGGTCAGCGCCTGGGGGGACAGAGTTTGCGCCAGCTTGGCCGCTTCCTCCTCGCCCAACTCCTCGAGGATGTCAGCCGAATCGGCCGGATTCAGTTGGGGGAGCAGCTTCGTCTGGTCTTCCCGCTCAAGCTCGGAGAACACCTCGGCCTGGTCGGCCGGGCGTAGGCTCTCGATAATGGCGACAGCCTGGTCGAAGTCGTTGTTTTCCAGTGCGGCGCGCACGCGATCCAGCGCGCTCTCGATGAGCAGGCGCTCCATGATAGCCTCCTTCCCTTGGCGGGGACCTCGCGCGAACGCACGGGATCTCGCCGCGTCAGACTCGCCGCCGATCCGATCGCCCAGGCGGCTTGCCGTCTGAGGCGGCGGTCACGTGTATGGCTACGGCTTGCGAGAGATCTCCGGATGCGCGCTCCCCGAGAAGGGCGGAGCGGCCGGTCAGGAGGCGAGGGAGGTGGGCACGCGGCGGCCCTTCGGGGAGCGACGTATGAAGTTGTTCATAACGCCACGACCCCAGGCCGCACGGCCCAGATAGGGGCGAGGCCGGAGTCCGTGTTGGGTGCTTTGACCCGGACTGGGAGGTATCGAACTCTCGTCCATCGTGTCCTTTCTCACCGATCTTTATCCGATATCGGCGATGATCGTGGTGCCATTATAGGAGTGGCTGTTGGGGTTGTCAATGATTTCAAGCCGGTTTCGGCACAGCCTGCGTGATTAAGGGGCGAATTCGGTTGACAACGGTACTTGTCGGACATACAATGGACGCAGCGTGTATCATGATTCACGAAGGTCGTCAACGTTCATCGGAAAAGGAGGCAGATCGTGGCAGCCGTCAGAGAGTTGGGGCCTGATGCGTTGTGTCGACGGTGTGATCCCGAGCAATTCCCGTTTGAGACCACGGATGACATAGAGGACTTACACGAGATCATCGGCCAGCCGCGCGCGGTGGAGGCCGTCCAGTTCGGCATCGGCATGGAGCGCGAGGGGTATAACATTTTCGCTTTGGGGCCGGCCGGGACGGGCAAGTACACCCTCGTTCGGCAGGCCCTGGAGCAGCGGGCGGCTACGGAGCCGGTCCCCTTCGACTGGTGCTATGTGAACAACTTCGCCCAGCCGTATCGCCCTCGCGTGTTGCGTCTCCCACCGGGCACCGGCGTCAAGCTGCGGCGGGATATGGAGCAGCTGGTGGAGGAGGTCCGCACGGCTCTGTCCTCCGCCTTTGAGAGCGAGGAATATCGCACGCGTCGGCAGGTCATCGAGGAGGAGTTCAAGGAGCGCCAGGAACAGGCCTTCAACGAGCTGCGACAGCGGGCGCAGGAGCGGGGACTGGCTTTGCTCCGCACGCCGGTGGGCTTGGTCTTCGCCCCGTTGCGAGATGGCGAGGTGCTCCCGCCCGAGGAGTTCCAGAAGCTTCCCGAGGAGGAGCGGAAGCGGCTGGAGGCCGAGGTGGAGGTCATGCAGGAGGAGCTGCAGAAGATCATCCACCAGATGCCTCGCTGGGAACGGGAGATGCGGGAGAAGGTGCGGGAGCTGGATCGGGAGATCACCAACTTTGCCGTGGGCCACCTCATCGACGAGCTGCGGAAGAAGTACGAGGAGCTCCCGGATGTCGTGGAGTACCTGAACGCCGTGCAGCAGGATGTGATCGAGAATGTGCGGGATTTCCTGCGGCCGGAGGAGCCCCGACAGGGTGCCCCCATAGGGCCGGTCTCACACCTGATGACGGGGCCGCCGACGCTGCGTCGCTATCAGGTGAACGTGTTGGTGGATCACAGCGAGTCGAAGGGCGCACCGGTGATCTATGAGGACAACCCGACGTACCAGAACCTGGTCGGCCGGGTGGAACACATGGCCCAGATGGGCGCCCTGGTCACCGACTTCACCCTGATCAAGCCGGGAGCGCTCCATCGGGCCAACGGCGGATACTTGATCCTGGATGCGCGCAAGGTGTTGCTGCAGCCGTATGCCTGGGAGGCGCTCAAGCGGGTCCTCCAATCGCGTCAGATCCGCATCGAGTCGCTGGGCGAGATGCTCAGCCTGGTGAGCACCGTCTCCCTGGAGCCCGAGCCGATCCCTTTGGATGTGAAGGTGGCCCTGTTGGGGGATCGGCTGCTCTATTACCTGCTGAGCTCCCTGGACCCTGACTTCGGCGAGCTGTTCAAGGTGGCGGCGGACTTCAACGAGGAGTTCGACCGCAGCGACGAGAACCAGATGCTGTATGCCCGGCTGATCGCCACCCTGGCTCGCAAAGAGGGTCTGCGCCCGTTCGATCGGGGGGCGGTGGCCCGGGTGATCGAGCACAGCTCCCGGCTGGCGGGCGATGCCGAGAAGCTCTCGACGCGCATGCGGAACATCTGCGATCTGCTCCGGGAGGCGGATTACTGGGCCGGCCGATCGGGGAATGGAGCTGTGACGGCTCAGGACGTGCAGCGTGCCATTGATGCGCAGATCTATCGCTCCGACCGGGTGCGGGAGAAGCTCCAGGAGGAGATCCTGCGTGGCACGATCCTGATCGATACGGAAGGGGAGCGGGTCGGCCAGGTGAACGGGCTCTCCGTGATCCAGTTGGGGAATTTCGCGTTCGGTCGGCCCAGCCGGATCACGGCCCGGGTGCGGATGGGGCGGGGCGAGGTGATCGACATCGAGCGAGAGGTCGAGTTGGGCGGCCCCATCCACTCCAAGGGTGTGTTGATCCTCTCCGGCTTCCTGGGAGCGCGCTACGCGGCCGAGCGTCCCCTTTCGCTCTCCGCCAGCCTGGTGTTCGAGCAGTCCTACAGCGGGGTGGAGGGCGACAGCGCGTCATTGGCGGAGCTGTACGCGCTGCTCTCGGCCATCGCCGAGGTGCCCATCAAGCAATCGTTGGCGGTGACCGGCTCGGTGAACCAGCATGGCCAGATCCAGGCCATCGGTGGGGTCAACGAGAAGATCGAGGGGTTCTTCGACGTTTGCAAGGGGCGAGGGCTGACAGGGGAGCAGGGCGTGCTCATCCCGGTCTCCAACGTGAAGCATCTCATGCTGCGGTCCGACGTGGTGGAGGCCGTGGCGGCCGGGCAGTTCCATATCTATCCCATTGAGACGGTGGATCAGGGGATTGAGCTTCTGACCGGGATCCCCGCGGGCGAGCGGGATGAGGAGGGGAACTACCCGGAGGGGACGATCAACTATCTGGTGGAGAAGCGGTTGGCGGAGCTGGCGGAGAAACAGGCAGCGTTTGCAAAGGCGGCCGAGGAGGAGGGGCATGAGTGAGGGGGAGCGCGAGCGAGGGATTCGACGTATCCTGGTGGCGCTAGACGCTTCGCCGCACAGTCTGGCGGCGCTGGAGGCCGCGGCCGAGCTCGCCGCCCGCCTGGAGGCGGAGTTGTTGGGCCTGTTCGTGGAGGATATCAACCTGTTGCGGCTGGCCGGGTTCCCCTTTGCGCGAGAGGTCGGATCCCTGTCGGCGACGCCTCGTCCGTTGGACAGTCAGCACATCGAGCGAGAGCTGCGCGCGCAGGCGGACCGGGCGCGTCGGGCCATGGCGAGGGTCGCCGGGCGTGCCCGGGTGCGCTGGTCGTTTCGGGTCGTGCGTGGTCAGGTGGCGTCGGAGGTGTTGGCGGCGGCCTCGGAGGCGGATCTCGTCAGCCTGGGAAAGGCGGGATGGTCGTGGACCGTGCGGGGGGAGATGGGCTCCACCGCCCGTTGGGTGTTCTCGCAGGTCCGGTGCCATGCGTTGCTTGCACGGCAGGGCGGCCGGCTGGGCGCGCCCATGGTGGTCCTGTACGATGGATCTCCCTCGGCTCAGCGGGCTTTGGAGACCGCGGCGAGCCTGGCTCATGGAAAGGAGCCCCCGGTGGTCTATATCCTGGCGGATGACCAGGAGCAGATGAGGCAGCTGCAGGCTCGGGCCTCCGCCTGGCTGCAGGAACGGGAGATCGCGGCGCGTTACCGGTGGCTGACCAGCGCCGATCTGCCGCAGCTGGCCCGGATCCTCCGATCGGAGGGGGTCGGCTTGCTGGTATTGCCCGGCGAGAGCTCCGCTCTGCCCGGGGATGTGTTGCAAACCCTGTTGAACGAGATCGATTGCGCACTGTTGGTGCGATAACATCGGAGGGAAGATCGTTCATGTGTTCGGAGTACCTGTGGTGGCAGACCGGCGTCATTTATCAGATCTACCCGCGCAGCTTCAAGGACACGACGGGGAACGGCGTTGGCGACCTGGCGGGTATCATTGAGAAGCTGGATTATCTGACCGAGACGTTGGGGGTGGATGCGATTTGGATCTCGCCCTTCTATCCCTCGCCGATGGCCGACTTCGGTTATGATGTCGCCGATTACACGGACGTGGATCCGCTCTTCGGCGATCTCACCACGTTCGATGAGCTGGTGGCGGAGGCCCACGCCAGGAATCTACGGATCATCATCGACTTCGTTCCCAACCATACCTCAGATCAGCATCCATGGTTTCTGGAGTCACGCTCCTCCCGTGAGAACCCCCGGCGGGATTGGTACGTCTGGAAGGATCCGAAGCCGGACGGATCGCCGCCCAATAACTGGCTCAGCGTGTTCGGGGGATCGGCCTGGGAATGGGACGAGACCACCGGCCAGTACTATCTCCACTCGTTTCTCAAGGAGCAGCCCGACCTCAACTGGCGCAACCCGGCCGTGAAGGAGGCCATGTTCGATGTGGTCCGCTTCTGGCTGGACCGCGGAGTGGATGGCTTCCGGATCGACGTGGCGCATTTCATTATGAAGGATCCCCTGTTCCGTGATAATCCGCCCAATGCCCATCCGGGGGACAACCCGTACAAGTCGTTGGGGGAATACGACTCGCAGCTCCATCTGTATGACAAAGGGCATCCGGACGTTCACGCGGTGTTCCGTGAGTTTCGCCGTATCCTGGACTCGTATAACGGGAATTGGCCCCGGATGTCCGTCGGCGAGATCCATGTCTTCGATTGGGATGAGTGGGCCAGCTACTACGGCGAGCACCTGGACGAGTTGCACATGCCCTTCAATTTCGGGTTGATCCATGCGGAGTGGACTCCCCAGGCCGTGCGCCGGGTGGTGGATTCCGTCGAGGCGGCGTTGCCGCCGGGCGCCTGGCCGAACCACGTGTTGGGCAATCACGATGAGCCTCGCATCGCCAGCCGCTACGGACGCACGCCGGCCCGGGTGGCCGCCATGCTGTTGCTCACGCTGCGTGGCACGCCCACGCTCTACTACGGTGATGAGATCGGCATGGTCAACGTGGATGTCCCTCCGGAGCGCCAACAGGATCCCTGGGGAAAGCGTGTGCCCGGCCTGGGCCGGGATCCGTGCCGCACGCCCATGCAGTGGACCCCTGGGCCCAATGCCGGATTCTCCCCTCCGGAGACGCCGGAGCTGTGGCTGCCGCTCGCGCCCGATTATCGGGAGGTCAACGTGGAGCGCGAGCTGGCCGATCCGACCTCGATCCTGAACCTGTATCGGCAGCTGCTGGCCTATCGCAGGCGGACGCCCGCGCTGCAGTGCGGAGGATATCGCCCCCTCGATGATGTGCCGCCGTCGTGCTACGTCTTCCTGCGCGCTGTGGACGATCAGCGGCTTTTGGTGGCTCTCAACTTCTCCGGCGAGGAGCAGAAAGTGGCCCTCCCGGCCCTGGGTGAGGGGAGGGTGGCCATTTCCACCTATCTCGATCGTCAGGGGCCGGTGAATCTGTCCGGATTATCCCTGCGGGGGCATGAGGGCGTGATCGTTGAGCTGCGTTGATGGCGGAGACGGGGAAGCGAGGGGACAGGAGGAGCACATGGCGGACTCCGTTCAGACCCTGTTAGATGTCCTGGATCGCAATCTGCAGAGCATTTGGGATGGTGATGTGGAGACCTATCGGGCGACCACGGCCGAAGATGTCTCCTTCTTCGAGTGGTATATCTCGCCTCAGCGCATCGATGGCATCGACTTTCATCTGCGTGAGCTGAAGGTGCACGCCCGCGTGTTGGGCGGGGGCTCGGACGCGGTTCGCATCGAGCATGAGGTTCTCCAGCCGCGCGTGCAGATCTATGGGGACACGGCGATCATCACCTATACACTGCTGACCCGAGCCGTAAGCTCGGCTGGGGTCGTTCACAAGAGCCACAACGAGACCCGTGTCTTCCATAACTTCGGCACGGATGATGAGCCCCAGTGGAAGCTGGTGCATTGCCACAAATCACCCATCGCCACGGAGGAGAGCCTGGCGGCGTTACGTCGCTGACCCCTCTATGCCCCTTTCGGATGCGAGCGCATGGCAGGGATCTCGTGACCGACGAGCGGATGCTTCCTCGCAAGTGGACGCTGCGGGCGTATGACCGGCGGGTCGTCTTCATTAAGCGGCGCCATGAGCGCACTGAGCATGTGGTGATGAAGGCGCTCTTATGGGCGCTTTACCTGCCTCGGTATCCCGATCTTTCCGTGGAGGTCTCCATCGGCGATCGCTACAAACCGGATGTGGTGGCGGTGGATGCGTTCGGCCGTCCGCTCTTTTGGGGAGAGGCCGGTGAGATCGGCGTGGCCAAGATCCGGTCGCTGGCCAGACGCTATCGGCGCACGCATTTCGCCATTGCCAAGTGGGATACCCGTCTGGATCCTTTCATTGCCATCGTCGAGGGTGCGCTGGCGGGCCTTCGCCGTGAAGCCCCGTTTGACCTGATCTCCTTCCCCGCGGACAGCGCCGAGCGTTTCATTGACGACGAGGGTCGGATCCATATCCGGCATGCGGACGTGGAGTGGGTTCGGCTTCCCTAATCCCCTTTAACCGCCTGCCTTTTGGCCGATAGGGATGATTTATGCCGATGAGTTATCCGTACCATCCCGGAAAAGGCCCCCAAATTAGCCAAAGTCGGGTTTGATATGGTAAGATATTACCGGAACTTCCCCCGACAGCTTCGAGCTCCATGAAGTGGATGTAGGTCGAAACCCCATGTGGTATACCAAACAAGGAGGTTGGTACCATGCCTAGATCCATGCGTCTCAATCGGCTACTGCTCGTCCTCGTCATGGTGGTCGGTTTGTTGGCGCTGGCAGCGTGCGCTCAGCAGCCGACAGCGGCACCCGAGCCAACTCCTACACCCAAAGAGGAGGCTCCGGCCCCCGCTCCGGCCCAGCCGAAGCCGGAGGAGCGTGTCTCCAAGTACAACGAAGCTCCCATGTTGAAGGAGTTGGTCGAGAAGGGTGAGCTGCCCCCTGTGGATGAGCGGCTCCCCGAGGAACCCCTGGTCATCGATGTGGTGGAGGAGATCGGCCAGTACGGCGGCACGCTGCGTCGCGGGTTCCTTGGCCCCTCGGATCACAACAACTACACCCGAGTGGTCTATGACGCCCTGGTCCGCTTCTCGCCCGATGGCACGGAGGTGATCCCTCACATCGCCAAGGGGTGGGAGTCCAACGAAGACTTCACCGTGTGGAAGGTCTTCCTGCGGAAGGGGCTGAAGTGGTCCGATGGCCATCCGTTCACCGCTGACGACATCATGTTCTGGTACGAGTACATCCTCCTGAACAAGGACCTGACCCCGAGCGTCCCGATCTGGATGCAGAACCAGGATGGCTCGGTGGCCAAGGTGGAGAAGCTGGACGACTACACGGTCCAGTGGACCTTCAAGCAGCCGAACACCGCCTTCCTGCTGGAGTTGGCCAACAAGGACGGCGCTGACAAGTCCATCCACAACCTGGCCTTCGTCCCGGCGCACTACATGAAGCAGTTCCATCCGGCCTTCGTGGACGAGGCGGAGCTGCAGGCCAAGGTGGAGGAGGCGGGCTTTGATACATGGACCGAGCTCTTCGCCGTCAAGGCCATGCCGCACCTGAATCCGGAGCGCCCCAGCACCGCTGCGTGGATCCCGGACAACTCCTCCGTCTCCGATCAGGTCTTCGTCCTCAAGCGCAACCCCTACTACTTCGCCGTAGATCCGGAGGGCAACCAGCTGCCGTACATCGATTACGTGCGGTTCACCTTCTTTGCCGACAAGGAAGCCCTGAACCTGGCGGCGGTGGCTGGCGAGATCGATATGCAGGGCCGCCACATCAACATGAGCAACTATCCGGTGCTGGTGGAGAATCAGGAGAAGGGCGGCTATCGGGTGGTCACGTGGCCGACCTTCGGCGGCTCCGACGCCGTGCTGATGTTCAACCAGACCTACGTGGCGAAAGACCCGGCGGTGGGCGAGCTGCTGCGCAATCGGGACTTCCGCATCGCTCTGTCCTACGCCATCGACCGGGAGAAGATCAAGGAGCTGGCTTTCCTGGGTCTGGGTGAGCCGCGTCAGGGTGTGCCGGCGCCCAACCATCCCTACTATCCGGGCGACGAGTGGGCTTACAAGTACACCGAGCATGACCCGGACAAGGCCAACGAGATGCTGGACAGCATCGGCCTGACCGAGCGGGATGAGGAAGGGTTCCGGCTGTTGCCCAACGGCGAGCGGCTGGACCTGGAGATCAGCGTCGTCCCGGCCTTCGCCAACTGGACCGACGTGGGCCAGATCGTGGTGGAGAACTGGGCGGATGTGGGCATCCGGGCCCATGTGGAGATCCGGGAGCGTGCCCTCCACTTCCAGATGCGCAACACCAACGATCTGATGATCGAGATCTGGAACGAGGACACCACCGGCTTCCCCTTCAGCGGGCAGCCGAAGATGGATCCCCGCAGCGACCCGGCTCTGACCTTCGGCCCGCTCTATCGGAAGTGGTACCAGACCAACGGCGCCGAGGGCATGGAGCCGCCGCCCGAGGTCAAGAAGCTGGTCGAGATCATCGACGAGGCCAAGGTCTCCGGGCGTGAGCGGCAGATCGAGCTGGCTCAGGAGCTGTTCCGCCACTGGGTGGACAACCTGTGGGAGATCGGGACCGTCGGTCTGACCCCCATGATCCAGGGTGTGATCGTGGTCAACCAGGATCTCCACAACGTGCCTGAGACGGCTGGGAACGACTGGCCGCTGCGCACGCCGGGTAACACCCGCCCGGAGCAGTACTTCTTCAAGCGATAAGGTCGTCTAAGCCAGACTCCTCAAGCGACGGATTATCGCTGACGGATCTCAGTCCACGTGGGCGGGCCGACCTGGCTTCTGCCCACGTGGACATCTTTCGCCCACCCTAATACCACGGCATGAGTGGGGGCGAGGCATGCCTTTCCCCTGCTCTTCACGTTTCAGCGTGGCGCTATCACCCGATGAGGTGTATTGGATATGCTCCAATATATCGTCAAGCGTCTGTTGCTTCTGCCGTTCCTTCTGTTCATCTTCTCCGTCTTCGCCTTCTTCATCATCCAGGCGCCGCCCGGTGACTTCGTCACCAGCTACGTCGCCGAGTTGGCGGCCTCAGGGTCGTCCATGGATCAGGCCCAGATCGACGCGCTGCGGCAGATGTACGGCCTGGATCAGCCCATGTACGTGCAGTATCTCAAGTGGATAGGCCGAATCCTGCGAGGGGATTTGGGCGTGTCCCTGGACTGGCAGCGCCCCAACCTGGAGCTGATCAAGGAGCGCTTGCTGTTGACGGTGATGTTGGGGGCCTTCACCTTTGGCTTCACCTGGGCGCTGGCCATCCCGATCGGCATCCTCTCCGCTACCCGTCAGTACTCATTTCTGGATTATTTCTTCACCGTGTTCAACTACATCGGCGTCGCCACCCCCACCTTCATGACCGCCCTGGTGCTGATGTGGCTGGCCTTCAAATACTTCGGCATCAGCATCACCGGCCTGTTCTCGCCGGAGTATGTGGACGCGCCCTGGAGCTGGGGCCGGGTGGTGGATCTGCTCAAGCACATGTGGTTGCCCGCCGTCATCCTGGGCATGGACGGCACGGCCCGGCTGGCTCGTATCATGCGAGCCAACCTGCTGGACGAGCTCAACAAGCCGTATGTGGAGATGGCCCGCGCCAAGGGGATGCCCGAATGGAAGCTGGTGCTGAGATATCCGGTGCGTCTGGCCATCAACCCGTTGATCAGCACCATCGGTTGGTATCTGCCCCTCCTCTTCTCCGGCAGCGTCATCGTGGCGACGGTGCTGAATCTTCCCACCATCGGGCCCATGTTGCTCCGATCTCTGACGAACCAGGACATGTTCCTGGCCGGTGCGATCGTGCTGATCTATTGTCTGTTGGCCATCATCGGCACGCTGATATCGGACATCTTGTTGGCCTGGCTGGATCCTCGTATCCGAATGGAGGGCTCCTGAGGTATGGCTCGGCCTCGCGAATCTGAATCCCTCACATCATCGTCGGCCGATAACCGGTTGATGAGGTCGATGGCCGACTGGACGGAAGAAGAAGACGCCTTTTATGTGGCCCCGAACTGGAAGCTGGTCTGGTGGCGCTTCAAGAAGCATCGGCTGGCGCTCATCAGCGGCGTGGTCATCCTCCTGGTCGCCATCGTGGCCCTGGTCCCCGATTTCTTCAGCACCCAGGACCCGAACGAGACCAGCACCATGGAATCCTTCATCCCGGTCCAGCATGTCCATTTCATCGACGAGGGCCGCATCCGCCCCTTTGTGTACGGCGTGGTTGGGAAGCGTAACCCGAAGACGCTGCGCATGGAGTGGCATATCGACGAGACCAAGAAGATCCCGGTTCGCTTCTTCGCCAAGGGTTATTCGTACAAGCTGCTCGGGATCATCTCCACGGACATCCACTTCCTGGGGCCGGTCTCCCCGGACGAGGAGGAGAAGATCCACCTGCTGGGGACGGATCGGCTGGGACGGGATCAGTGGTCTCGACTGATGCATGGGACCCGGGTCTCCCTGTCCATCGGGCTGGTGGCCGTCTTCTTGAGCATCTTCCTGGGCATCCTGCTCGGTGGCATCTCCGGCTACTTCGGCGGCACCGTCGATCTGATCATCCAGCGCCTCATCGAGATCCTGCAGTCGCTGCCGCCGATCCCCATCTGGATGGCGTTGACCGCGGCGCTGCCCCGTGACTGGTCGGTGGAGCGGGTGTACTTCGCCATCACCGTGATCCTTTCGCTGATCGGCTGGACCACGCTGGCTCGCGAGGTGCGGGGGCGCTTCCTGGCCCTACGGGAGGAAGATTTCGTGGTCGCCGCCAAGCTCTCCGGCTGCGGGCGGGCCCGGATCATCTTCCGCCACATGTTGCCCACGTTCACCAGCCACATCATCGCCGCCAGCACCCTGGCGATCCCGGTCATGATCATCAACGAGACGTTCCTGAGCTTTCTGGGGCTGGGCCTCCGGCCGCCGGCCATCAGTTGGGGGGTGTTGCTACAGGAGGCGCAGAACCTGCAGTCGATCGCTCTGGCGCCCTGGCTGCTCCTGCCCGGCCTGGCCGTGATCATCACCGTGTTGGCCCTGAACATCCTGGGCGATGGCCTGCGTGATGCAGCCGATCCCTATAGTCACTAGTTCCCGGCACAGAGGTTCTTCGTCGATGGATACCCAAAGGACGTCGATCCTATCCGTACGGAATCTGAAAACTTATTTCTTCCTGGACGAGGGCACGGTCCGGGCGGTGGACGGGGTGAGCTTTGACGTGTTCCCCGGCCAGGTGGTGGGCATCGTGGGCGAGAGCGGCTGCGGGAAAAGCGTGACCATCAAGTCGATCCTGCGCATTGTGGAGAGGCCCGGCCGCATCGTGGGGGGGGAGATCCGCTTCCGCCCCCGGGCGAACGGGGTGGTGAAGGGGGAGAACGGGTTCATCGACCTGGCCCGGCTGAACCCTCGCGGCCCGCAGATGCGCGCCATCCGGGGGGGCGAGATCGCGTTGATCCCACAGGAGCCGATGGCGGCCTTCAGCCCGGTGCACACCATCGGCGATCAGATCGTGGAGGCCATCCTGTTGCATCAGAAGATGAGCAAGCAGGAGGCCTGGGAGATCGCCGTCGGGCGCCTGCGCGAGGTGGGGGTCCCCAGCCCGGAACAGCGGATGAATGCCTATTCGTGGGAGCTGAGCGGTGGGCTGCGCCAGCGGGCCATGATCGCCATGGCGCTGTCTTGCAATCCCAGGCTGCTCATCGCCGATGAGCCCACGACGGCCATCGACGTCACCACCCAGGCCCAGGTCCTGAGCCTGCTCCGCTCGCTGCAGGAGCAGCACAACATGGCCATCATCTTCATCACCCATGACCTGGGGGTCATCGCGCAGATCACGGACTATGTCGTCGTGATGTATCTGGGCCGGGTGATGGAGACCGGACCGGTGGAGGGCATCTTCTATAACCCGCAACATCCGTATACGAAGGCTCTGCTCAAATCGATCCCCTCCATCCACTCGCCGCCCCGGACGCTGCTGCCCACCATCGAGGGGTCTATCCCGCCGCCGTTCAGTCGCCCGCCCGGGTGCCCGTTTCACCCGCGCTGCTCGGAGTTCATGCCGGACGTCTGCAATCGGCGCATCCCGGCCTTGCACCCGGTCAATGAGGAGCAGTCTGCAAGCTGCTTCCTGTACCACGACATAGCTGAGGAAGAGTGAGCGATCGCTGTGATGGATACCGTGACCCGAGATGATCAGGTGCTGTTGGAAGTCAAGAACCTGAAGAAGTACTTCCCCATTCGGAAGGGATTCTTCAGGAGGGTGGTCGGCCAGATCCGGGCCGTGGATGACGTGAGCTTCTTCATCCACGAGGGTGAGACGCTGGGACTGGTGGGGGAGAGCGGTTGTGGGAAGACCACCACGGCCCGGTGCATCCTGCGTGCTCTGGATCCCACGTCCGGGCAGATCCTGTTCCGCACCCAATCCGGCCGGGTGGTCGATGTGGCCACCCTCTCCGAGGATGAGATGCGCCCTCTGCGCCGTGAGATGCAGATGATCTTCCAGGATCCCTTCGCGTCGCTCAACCCCCGTATGAACCTGCTGGACATCGTGGGCGAGCCGCTGCTGGTGATCGAGGGGATCAAGAGCCGCAAGCAGCGGGCCGAGCGCGTCGCCGAGCTCCTGCGTCTGGTGGGCCTGCGCCCGGAGTACATGCAGCGCTTCCCGCATGCCTTCAGCGGCGGCCAGCGCCAGCGCATCGTCATCGCTCGGGCTCTGGCCCTGAATCCCCGCCTGATCGTGGCCGATGAGCCCGTGTCCGCGTTGGACGTCTCCGTGCAGGCACAGGTATTGAACCTGCTGTTGGAGCTGCAGCAGAAGCTTCATCTCACCTATCTGTTCGTCGCCCATGATCTGAGTGTCGTGAAGCACATTTGCGATCGGGTGGCCGTCATGTACGTCGGAAAGATCGTGGAGATGGCGGCGACCGAGGAGATCTTCAGTACTCCCAGGCACCCGTATACGGCCGCGTTGCTCTCGGCCGTGCCGTTCCCGGACCCGAGGATTCGTCTGCGAGGCACCGTGCTGAGCGGGGAGGTGCCCAGCCCGGCCAACCCGCCGTCGGGATGCTATTTCCACCCGCGCTGCTCCTACGCCATGGATGTCTGCCGGACGGAGGCTCCTGTGCTGGAGGAGGTTTCGCCCAATCACTTCGTCAGCTGCCACCGGGCCCGTGAGCTGGAGCTTGTGGGCATTGGCGGCATGGAGATCCCCGGCCTGTCTGAGCATGCTTCCGGCGCTTCGGTTCATCCACCGTCGGGATGACGGCTGTGAACGTCCCCGGTGCGCTTCTTGGCATGATGTGGGGATTTGTGCAGGATGGGGCGCCACGGCCTGCCGGGTCGTGGGGCGCTCGTTGGGATCGCTGGGCGCCTCGGGCGCTCATGGGCGCGTTGTTCGTGGCCCTGCTGGTGGCGGCGGGGCTATTCGCCTGGCACGGGGGGAATGCCATCCTCTTCCCGTATCCGGTGGATTACGGGGAAGGCCCTCTGCTTGACCAGGCCGTGCGGCTCTCCCGGCTGGAGAACATCTACCGCCCCGATATCTCCACTCCGCCGTATACCGTCTCCAACTATCCTCCGCTCTTCGTGCTGCTTCAGGCCCCATTTGTTCGCTTGTTCGGCCCCGCGTTCTGGTACGGCCGGACCATCTCCTTTCTAAGCGTCCTGGCGGCCGCCGTGTTCATCGGGCTGACGATCCACGCGCTTACCGGGGATGGAGTCGCCGGGGCTGTGGGCGGCCTGTTGCTTTTGTCGATTCCCTATGTCCTGCATTGGGGGCCGCTTTGTCGTGTAGATTCGTTGGCCCTGGGGTTGAGCTGGGCCGGGCTGTGGGTGATCGTCCGTTGGCCGCACCGGCGCTGGGCGTTGGGCGGGGCGATCATGCTCCTGACGGCGGCCGTGTACACGCGTCAGTCGTACGCCCTGGCGGCGCCCGCGGCGGCCTTCCTGTGGCTGTGGGGGCGGCAGGGGCTCCGACGGGCGTTGGCGCTGGCGATCGGGGTCGGCGGCCTGGGCCTGGGGTTGTTCGCCTTGCTGGAGTGGGTCACGGATGGGGGCTTCTTCTTCCACATCGTGACGGCGAACGTCAATACGTTCTACATCCGGCGGGTGATCCGCCATGCGATCCAGATCGTGCGCTTCATGCCGGTGTTGTCGCTGGGAATGGGGATCACGGTGGGGTGGCTGGCCTGGTCTCGTTCCAGGGCGGGGTGGTTGGTGGGCCCCTACGCGGTGGGCGGCGTTCTGACGGCGATGACCATCGGCAAGGTTGGGTCGTCGGTGAACTATCTGTTCGAGCTGTCGGCCGCGTTCGCCTTGGCGATGGGCGTGTTGCTGGCCGGACTGCGTGGACATCGCTGGCTGCGTCCCCTGTGGCTCCTGTTGCTGATCGTGCAGGTGAGCGCGCTGGTGATGCTCTCGCAGACGGAGTATGCCAGGTGGGTTCTGGACAAGGTGGCGCAGCGATCCGAGATCGAGCGGTTGATGCAGGTTGTGCACGAGGCTGATGGCACGGTATTGGCCGATGAGTACATGGGGCTGATCCCGCTGGACGGCCGACCGCTATACTTCCAACCGTTCGAGTTCAAGCAGCTCGCCCAGGCGGGGATATGGGATCAGCGGCCGTTCCTCGATGCCATCTCCCGTGGCGACTTCGCCGTGATCCTCATTTATGACGCGCCCGGGTGGCGCTCCCGTCGGGCCCGATGGACTCCGCAGATGTTACGAGCCATCTCCTCGCATTATCGAGCGGTGGATCGCGCCGCGTATACGACCGTGTATCGCCCCAGGTAGACGCCCCTGGAGGCGTCGCGCGGGAGTCTGGGTTGAGGGGGGTACGAGGGACGGCCCTCCCCGGGCCATTCCGGAGGGGCAGATCGGCGTTTCCGTGGGGACCCTGTTTATGGATAGGGCCGGAACCTCGCCGTGGCTGCATGGAGCCGCCGGCGAGCGTCCCGGCCCATGAGTGTCGAACCGGCGAGGCTTTGGCGTCCTTATGGCCTGGCCGGTTGATGGCGAGACTGCAGCCGCTGACCCGAGGAGATCAGCAGGTTGCCAAGGCTCACCGCAATGCGAGCCCAAAGCCCCGGCTTCTTCACTCGTCCCGCCTCAAAGCGGGCGAGGAGCTCACCTCTTTTCACCCTCTCCTCGTAGTCCATTCGCCCCAGCTCCGCCGCCAACAGAGGGTTCATCATCGTCGTCCTCCTCTACCTGTCCACGAAAATTTCGGGCAAGACATGGCCCCACCCTGGCCAGATGCTCGGCGAGCCGGTGGGGCCTGTCGGTTATGCGATTTGCCCATGTGGGAGACCGGTCTCCTCTCGGCCGATGCCCACGAGCGCCTACTGTACCCTTGTTTGCCCATTCCGTGTGTAAGCGATCCTACAATTTAGGCGAGATCTCCTATTCCTTGCACTTGTATGAAAGGATGCGTTTAGGCATTGGCGTGGCGTCAAAATGATGCTACAATGAAAGGGCCTATTCTTCTCGGAGGCGATGGTCAGGTGGCACATCGTATCTTTCGTCGCGCATGGTATTTTCTGGCCCGCATGGACGTGGCCGTCGTCCTGATCCTGGTCGTTGTTCTGCTGGCGATTGTGGGATCTTGCTTCCCACAGCTCCCTCCCAAGACGGCCGCGGATCCAGATCTGCGGGCTCAGTGGGAGACCGTGACGCGCTCTCGATACGGCGCCTGGGCGAATCTGCTGAGTGCGATCGGCGTCTTCCGCTTTTTCCGGTCCCCTCCCTTCCTGATTGCTTCCGGCCTGTTGCTTCTGGCCACGCTGGTGTGCACACTTCAGCGCTGGCCGGGGATCTGGCGTCAGGTCTCCCGTTGGTCCATCCGGGGCTCCGATGCCATTTTCCGGTCGGCCCCCTTCCGTGCCCAGTGGTGGGTGGCTCCAGATGCGTTGCTGCCTGATCCGATCCATGAGCTCTTATGGAAACACGGGTTTCGTGTATCGGTGGAGATGATGGGCGATGGCGTCTATCTGCGGGGAGATCGCAATCAGTGGACGCCTTTGGCGACCGTGGTCACCCATCTGGCGGTGTGGGTGTTGTTGCTGGGGGTGGTGATCAGCGGGGCGCTTGGCTGGCGTGAGGAAGTGGTTGTGCGTCCCGGTGATGTGGTGACGTTGAAGCACCATCGGGATCTGGCCGTGCGCCAGGAGGGCTTTGAATTCGTGCGCTATCCGGACGGCAGCCCCGCCGATTACGAGGCCCGGATCGCCTTGTTGGAGCGGACGCGTGTGGTGAACGAGGGCTCGGTGCGGGTGAACCATCCGCTGAAATATGAAGGGATCCGTTTTTACCTACATGGCTATGCGGGGCAGGGAGGGGCTTACCTGGTGGCTTTGCAGGCCGTGTATGATCCCGGCTATCCGGTGATCGTCGTTGGGGGGATCCTCTTGTTGATCGGCATGATGGTGAGTTTCTATTTCCCGCATAGCTGCGTCTGGGTTCGGATGGGGCGAGACGGGGAGCTTCGCATAGCGGGCAGGGCGGGGCGATATGCTTACGCCTTCGACCGGGAGTTCGCGACCCTGGTGAGAGCTCTCCGGGCGAGGCTTGGCGTGGAGGGCGTGGAGTGACCACGCGCTTTCAGCTTTCCGCGGGTGGTGTGGTCTGTCGTCGCTCTCCCGAGGGCGAGATCGAGGTGGCCCTCATCGCTACGAAGGGAGGGGAGCGATGGGGACTGCCGAAAGGGCTGGTCGAGAAGGGGGAATCGCTGGAGGAGACGGCCCTGCGCGAGGTGCGGGAGGAGACGGGGCTGGAGGCCGAGATCGTCGATCGGTTGGAGCCCATCGAGTATTGGTACTGGTGGGAGGAGGAAGGGGAGAAGGTCTGCTATCATAAAAAGGTGTACTTCTTCCTGATGTGCCACCGTGGCGGGGATGTGTCCCGACATGACTTTGAGGTCGATGACGTGCGGTGGTTTCCCATCGACGAGGCGATTGAGCGGGCCTCGCACAGGACGGAACGGCAGGTACTGCGTCAGGTGAAGGATCGAGGAAAGTTGCCGTGTTGATCGGTTTTGCCTATGTGGCACTGTGGGCCGCGGTGATGATGTACTTCGTGTACCTCAGGAGGGGATGGGAGTGGGCAGGGCAGACGGCAACCGGGTTGTCGCTTGTCCTGTTGGGGCTGCTGGCGGCCGCCCTGGTATCCCGTGGGATGGCGGCCGGACGCTGGCCCCTGGTCAACCATTATGAGGTCTCGCTCCTGTTCACGTGGATGATCGTGGCCGCTTATCTGCTTTTGGAGGCCTCCTGGCGTGAGCGGCGGGCTGGCGCTTTCGTGTTGCCGATCGCCCTGGCGATGGCCACGTATGCCGTGACCCGCCCTGCCGCCGATCAGGCGATCGCGCCGCTGCCCCCGGCGTTGCGCTCCCCCTGGTTCCAGGTGCACGTGCTCAGCGCCATGATCGGGTACGGGACCTGTGGCGTGGCGGCGGGGTTGGGGGTCATGTGGTGGGTGCAGCGAGCACCGGGAGATGGGGACCAGGAGAGCTTCGCCGACACGGTGGAGCGCATGATGGTCCGGGCCGTGGTCTGGGGATTCCCCTGGCTGACGCTGGGCATCCTGGCGGGGGTGATCTGGGCGCAGGACGCCTGGGGGCGCTATTGGGGATGGGATCCTAAGGAGACGTGGGCCCTGATCACGTGGCTGTGGTATCTCTTGATCCTGCACGCGCAGGCGCTCCGGGGATGGCGCGGCCGCAGAATGGCCGGCCTGGCGATCGTCGGCTTGGGGATCGTGCTGTTTACCTTCGTTGGGGTGCCCTGGCTGGTGCGCGTGGTGCGTCTGGAGAGTTTGCACACCCCTTGAAGGCGCCCGAAGGGCCATCGCCGCCGCCATCGGCCTGTCTTCCGGGCAGGCATGGGTGTCCCGATGGATATGAGTCGCACCTTCCGAGGAGAATAGGCGACGTTCAGTGGGTCTCCGTCGACCGTTGTGGTGGATACACGAGGAGATCCCGCCTCTACGCCCGAAGCGCATATCTCATGGCAGAGGGGAGATCCCTCGCTGAGTTGGATGGCTTTGGGGTGAATGGCGATGAAGAGAGTGTCCCGACGCCGGTTTTTGCTCAAGTTAGGGGCATTGGGGGGCATTGGCCTCGGCATGGCAGCGGGCTTCATCGATCATCGCTGGTGGGAACGCCGTGTGAGCGGAGCTACCGTCCGGCCGACCCCCTCCCCTCCCTCGCGTTGGGCCATCGAGGCGCGTCACTACACCTCCTTCGTGGGTGAGGGGACCCTGAACTGTTCGGCCTGTCATAAGGAGACGGGGGAGTCGCTGGAGGTCTCCTACTGTCACACGCCGCACTCGGGCACATACGTGCGGTGCGACCTTTGCCCGCATCAGTGCGTCATCGCCGACGGCAGGCGGGGGCGCTGTCGGGTGCGGGAGAATCGGGGTGGCCGGTTGTACTCCATGGTCTACGGCAACCCCTGTGCCGTGCATGTCGACCCCATCGAGAAGAAGCCGTTCTTCCACTTCCTGCCTCGCGCACCTGCCTTCTCCCTGGCCACAGCTGGTTGTAACCTGCGGTGCCTCTATTGCCAGAACTGGACGATCTCTCAGGTCCCTCCGGAGGAGACGCAGAACATCGATCTCTCGCCGGAGGACGTGGTGCACTTCGCGAAGCGCGATGGCGCGCCGGTCATCGCCTATACGTATTCCGAGCCGGTCGTCTTCTATGAGTACATGTTAGAGACAGCGCGACGCGCCCGGGAGGCGGGGCTGCGGAACGTGGTGATCTCCGCCGGCTTCATCGCCACGGAGCCATTGCGAGAGCTGTGCGCTGCGGTAGACGCCATCAAGATCGATCTGAAGGGCTATGATGAAACCTTCTATCGGAAGGTGTGCAGCGCTGAGCTGGGGCCGGTGCTGGAGGCGATCCGTACCATCTATGAGTCCGGGACGCATCTGGAGATCGTCAATCTGGTAGTGCCCACGTTGAACGATGATCTGGAACAGCTGCGATCGTTGGCTCGGTGGGTTGTGCGAGAGCTGAGCCCGGATGTTCCCCTGCACTTCAGCCGGTTTTACCCTCAGTACAAGCTGACGAATCTCCCGCCGACGCCTGTGGAGACGTTGACCCGGGCGCGAGAGATCGCGTTGGAGGAGGGGGTGCGGTTCGTCTACGTGGGGAACGTGCCGGGCCATCCGGGGAACAACACCTACTGCCCCGGATGCGGCCGCCCCATCATCGTGCGCCAGGGATTCGCCGTGCTGGAGTACCGCCTGAAAGGGGGCGCTTGCGCCTATTGCGGCGAGTCGATCCCGGGCGTGTGGTGGCCTGGTGAGCCCCCGAGATCCTCGATCATACCCATACCTTTGGGGCGCCCCGACTATTGAGCCGATCCCCGTCCCGTGGTCTTCCAAGATGCGTCCTGTTGGCGAGGTGGCCGATATGATGTATGCGCTTCACAGGCTAACGCTCTGGCTTCTGGTGGTGGGGTGTACGCTCTTCTGCTGTGGGTGTGGCCGACCTGAGCCTTCGCCCACGCCGGAGGGGACGGAGGTCGCGTCGCCCGTCGTGACGACGATCGCCCCGGGAACGCCGGCGAGTGGCAGAATCCGTTCACCCGCTGTGGCTGGGAGCTGGTACCCCGACGACCCGGACGAGCTCGCCCGGATGATTGATGATATGCTGGCCCCCGTGGAGCCGGTGGATGGCGCTCCCATCGGGCTGATCGTCCCGCACGCAGGCTATGTCTATTCCGGGCCGGTGGCTGCTTATGGGTTCAAGCAGTTGGAGAACGGGCGATACGATGTCGCCGTGATCATCGCCGCCGATCATCAGGCGCCTGTCTCCGCCCCCATCTCCGTCTGGGCCGAGGGCGGTTTTGAGACGCCACTGGGGGTTGTGCCGGTGGACGAAAGACTGGCGAAGGCGCTGGTGGAGGCTGATCCGCACATCGTGTTCGATCCTGCCGCTCACGAGGGGGAGCATCCTATCGAGATCGAGTTGCCCTTCCTGCAGCGGGTCTGCCCGGCCTGCCGTATTGTGCCGATCCTGATGGGGGCGGATGATGAGGGGACGGTGCGGATCCTGGCCGATGCCCTGCTGCAGGTCCTGCCCGGTACCCGCTCGGTCATCATCGCCAGCTCTGATCTCGCCCATTATCCCTCCTACGAGGATGCGATGCGCGTGGATGGGGCCACGCTGGGGGCGATCGAGACGGGGGATCCGGGACGGGTGCGGGAGACCATCCGGGATCTTATGGCGTCTCGCGTTCCCAACCTGGTCACCTGTGCCTGTGGCGAGGGGCCGATCCTGGTGACGATGCGCGTCGCGGCCGGCCTGGGGGCGGACACGGTGACCGTCCTGCGTTATGCGAATTCCGGTGATTCGCCCTACGGGGATCGGGATCAGGTTGTGGGCTATGGCGCCGTGATGCTCTGGCGCTATGAGCCGCCCGATCTGACGGAGGGGCGGAGGGACGCGCTGTTGGCGATGGCTCGCTCGGCGATTGAGGGGTATCTGCGGACGGGCCGTATTCCCGAGGGGGGAACGGATGACCCGGTGCTCAATCGCCGGGCGGGCGCTTTCGTGACGTTGAAGAACCACGGCGAGCTGCGGGGGTGCATCGGCCACATCCGGGCGGATACACCGTTGTTTCGGGTGGTGCAGCGGATGGCGGTGGCGGCGGCCACCCAGGATCCCCGGTTCCCTCCCTTGACCTTGGAGGACCTGAGTGGTGTAGATATTGAGATCTCCGTTCTCTCCCCCTTGCATCGGGTGACGAGCGTGGACCGAATTCGGGTGGGGGTGGATGGCCTGATGATCGTGAAGGATGGCCATCGGGGGCTGCTCCTGCCGCAGGTGCCGGTTGAGCAGGGATGGGATCGAGAGGCGTTCCTGGAGGGCTTGTGTCAGAAGGCTCTCCTTCCCAGGGGGTGCTGGAAGGAGGGGGCCAGCCTGTACACGTTCACGGCGATCGTGTTTGGAGAGAGGGCGAGACGGGGTGAAACCTTCTATATATCGTGGTTGGTGTTGGTTTTTATCGCATATATTGTGTTTCCACTTTTGAGGTGGAAGGGCGGAGGAGATCCCCTCCGCCCTTTTCTGTCCGATGCGATCGCTTTTGGATATGGAAGGATGGCAGGCTACGTGCGGACGACGGAATCCAGCTCCCCATATGGGTTGATCTCGTAATCATCGGCGTGATCGTCATTGATCCATTGTCGTCCACGATATAGCGAAAGCGGTAGGTCCGACCCGCTGGTAGATCGATGCTGATGTGCCAATCCTCGTCGTCTCTCGTCTGCTCCAGGAGATGACTGTGGGTGCTCCAGTCGTTGAACTCGCCCGCCAGGGCGATGTGGTCCGCCCAGATATGCTGGGAGAGGCGGAAGGTCACCCGCACCATCCCATTGCCCAGATCCTTTTTCTCCAACATCGGGAGTCCCTCCTCCCAGGAAGATCGTGCTCAGGCTATCAACACGGACACGGTGGTGTCGCGTAGCACTCGATCCACGGTACTGCCGACAAGCCATTCCAGCAACGCCGTGTGACGATAGCTTCCCATGACGATGAGATCGATCTGATTCTCGTCTGCGGTCTCCACGATCTCGACGGCCGGCTGACCGTACCGGGCCAGACAGTCGGCGGTGGTGTGTTCCTGTACCTCCGTCAACCATCGTTCGATAGGGGCCGTATCCTCTTCCTTCACGGCCAGCGCGATCACCTCGGCTGACAGCGTGCGTTGCAACAAGGCCGTCCAGTTCAAGGCGTGGCGGGCGCGCTCGCTGCCGTTATAAGCCAGCAAGATCCTCTGCACGGGGCGCTGCATGTCCCCTCCCGCCAGGACGGGGCATCGGGCGTGGTGGGCGATCGCCCGAAAGTTGCGTCCCAGATACCCGGGGGCGTCGGCGTGAGTGAGGCCCCGGCGCCCCAGGGCCAGGAGCTGTGCCTCCGTCGCCGCCTGGGTGATTAGCTCTGACACGCCGCCGAACATCATCTCCGTGGTGACGGGGACGTGATTCTCCCGGCAGCGAGCCTCCAGCCACTGCAAAACCGTTTCCCCCCGTTCCCCGAACCACTTGACCAGCTCGGCGCGAGAGGCCGGCTCGTCGGAACGGCCCAGCTCTGCGCTGTAGCTGGCGTAGGCGTCCAGAGTGAGCGAATCGTCGATCACGTACAGGCCATGGATCCTCCTCCTCTGGCTTTGAGCGATTTGAATGGCGAGGAGGGCCGCCGATCGGGCCGTGGCCGATCCATCGTAAGCGACCAGGATCGGGTGTTTCACCTGGGTTTCCGCCATAAAAGTACCTCCTATGCTCGATGTCTTGCTGGGATATTCGCCTGGGGCGGGCTAGCCTTCGAGCTCTTGTAGGGTGCGTAGATAGTTGATCACGTCCGCCCGGGTGAGCATGCCCTGGATCTTCCCGTCGGTCATGACCGGGAGCTGGTTAACCCCGTCACTGGCCATCTCTTTTGCGGCCTCCCACAGGTCCATATCAGGCCGGGTTCGCTTCAGCTGCGCCATGGGGATCATGACCTGGGATACCGTGGTGGTGGCCCACTGGTCACGCGGCACCTCTTTGAGACGGTGCAGGGTCAGCAGGCCGAGCATTTGCCCATCCCGCTCGACGATGAAGCTCCTCTGCCCACCGCCCAGGACGTGGTCGTCCACCAGGCGTTGCAGGGTGAGGTCGGCGTTGACGGATGCATACTGGCGGCTCATGGCGTCCGCCACCTTGTGTCCGGCCAGCAGCCCCTGGATCTTCTGCTGTTGCACCTGGGCCATGGCCGCGCTTTCCAGGAACCAGCCGATGAAGGCGATCCACAGGCCGTTGCCCAGGTTGCCGGCGAAGATCTGCCACACGCCCACGAGGATGAACAGGAAGGCGATGGCCCGGCCCAGGTTGGCTGCCATGAGCGTGGCACGGCGCAGATCCCGGGTGATGCCCCAGACGGCGGCTCGGAAGACTCGCCCCCCGTCCAGCGGGAAGCCGGGGATCAGGTTGAACAGCGCCAACATGCCGTTGATGTAAACCAGATACTGAACGACCGCCAGCAGCGGGGCGACTGCGGCGACGATGGGCTTCAGCAGGCTGAAGATCACCGCCAGGGCGAGGCTCACGGCCGGCCCTGCGATGGCGATCCGAAACTCAGCCATCGCGCTGGTGGGCTCGGCGCCGATCTCGGACACGCCGCCGAAGATGAACAGGGTGATGCTGCGCACCGGGATCTTATAGCGCATGGCCACCACGGAGTGCCCTAGCTCATGGAGCAGCACGCTCACGAAGAGCATGATGGCCGTGATCGCACCTGCTCCCCAGTATTCGACGGTGGGCCACCCTTTGAACGTCGCCGGGTAATAACCAACCGCTAACGTCCAGGTGAGCAGGATGAAGACCAGGAACCAGGAGTAGTCTAGCTCGATTGGAATCCCCAGGATACGTCCCAGGGGGATCGCTTGTCGTTTGATCATCTCGTGTACCTCCGTGTCTCTGTCGTTGTCAGATGGTTTTCCGCTTTGCCCGGGTCGGCAGTGGAGAGGACCTCCCCTCCACGGAAATCCCACTTTTCCGGCCTGCACCTGCCTTCCTCGGCTCTTTCCACAGAGATCCAGGCCGTGGCCGGGCAGGTTGAAGGCGGAAGAAGGGCTTTTTTCGGAGGGGCGGAGCCCCTCCCTGGACTTTGGCGTTTTGAACCGGCTCCTTGCGTATGCAGGGAGCTTTCTGACGTCCAGAGAGGGCTCTGAAGAGGCTTCCAG
>JAADGJ010000112.1 GCA_013152435.1 Chloroflexota bacterium
AGATGGAGTTGGTGAGCAAGCGGGGCGCCTTCTACTCCTATGGCGATGTGCGACTGGGACAGGGCCGTGAGAACGCCAAGCAGTTCCTCCGCGAAAATCCGGACATCATGGAGGATCTGGAAGCACAAATTCGAGAGATTGCAGGGCTGGCGCCTGCACGGCGTCCAGAAGCCGCCGATGGCGAAGTGAGTGCATAACCGACAGGCGACGCAGGGGGAAAGCCCCCGTGAGGTCTGTCCAGCGATTACCACGCGCACGGCGCGTGTTGCGAGCTTTGATCTCGTTGGCTAGGGTTCCGCGTGAGGTATGGGTCCTGGGAGGGCGAGCGATCGAGCAACCGGATGAAGGCGGGTCGAGGTGGCCGGCCTTCCAGCCGTTGTTTAGGAACGCCCACATAATCATTTGAGGGAAGGCATTTCTGGCAAGGTTATTCACCTGCTCAGCCCCTGGCGTCTCGGGGTAGTGAAGGGAACGCCGGAGCGTTTTCTCGAAAGCCAACCGTTCAAAGCTGTGCGCGCCAGCCTTGCGCGAGAAGCTCGGTGATGGCTGTGGCAGACCCGCCACAGCCATTTTCGTTGTCATGAGGGAGAGGGGAGGTCATGGGCGGCGTGATCACCGCCCTACGCTATCAGAAGCGCAACAAGGACAGGGTGAACGTCTATCTCGACGGGCGGTTCGCCTTCGCCCTGCCGGCCGTGGAGGCGGCGCGCCTTCACAAGGGACAGGAGCTGAGCGACGAGGAGATCGAGCGGCTGCAGCGCGTCGATCTCGAGCAGAAAGCCTATGACCGAGCGTTGCGCTTCCTGGGGTATCGCCCCCGCAGCATCGCGGAGGTGGAGCGATACCTCCGGCGTCATCATGTGGACGGATCGATCATTCAACAGGTCATCAGACGTTTGCAACGGATCGGATACCTGGACGACGGCGCCTTCGCCCGTTTCTGGGTGGAGAATCGCCAGCAGTTCAATCCACGAGGGATCCACGCCCTGCGACAGGAGCTTCGCCTCAAGGGGGTGGCCTCCGAGGTGATCGAGGAGGCGATAGACCACGCCGCTATCGACGAGGAGGAACTGGCCTATCGCTCGGCAAGCTCTCATGCGCGGCGCTGGCGCGCGCTGGATCGGTCGAGCTTCTGGCGCAAGGCGGGGAGTTATCTGGCCCGCCGGGGATTCTCATACGACGTCATCCAGGTCGTCTTGCGCCGTCTCTGGGAGGAGATCCAGACCACCGAGGCGGAGGATCCCACGTCCGGGCATTACGATCCGACGTCGCAATGAACGCGCAAGTTATCAAGGGACGAATGACGCACAGCGGTTGAGATTCAGTTCATTCTAAACGATACGGATGTAACGGGGAGTCAATCATATGGGAGCGGGAATAGACAAACTGATACTGATCCTGTTAGGGATCCCTCTCGCCGCCATCGTTGGTGGTGTAGTGGGATACTTCCTGCGACAGTATCTGGTTGAGGCTCGCATTCAGGCGGCCCAGGAACAGGCGAAACAGATCATCGCCCAGGCGGAGACTCGCGCTCGGGAGATCGAGCTGGCAGCCCGCGACGAGGCGATGAAACTGCGCGATCGGACCGAGGCGGAGCTCAATCGCCGGCGGTCCGAGCTGCGTCGAACCGAGGAGCGCCTTCAAAATCGCCTGGAGGCCATTGAGCGCCGGTTCGAGCAGATCGAGAATCGAGAGAGACGGCTCAATCAGCGACAGAGCCAGATCGATAAGCGGTTCAACCAGGTCCAGAAGATGGAGGAGTCCATCCGCTCCGAGCTGGAGCGGATCGCCGGGCTCTCCAGCGAGGAGGCTAAGGCCGAGCTCCTGAAGCTTGTGGAGCAGGAGACCCGCCAGGAGATGGCCCGAGTGATCCGCCAGGTGGAAGCGGAGATGCATGAGAAGGCGGAGGAGAAGGCTCGCGAGTTGATCACCCTGGCCATCGAGCGGGTGGCCTCCGATCACGTGGCCGAGACCACGGTCTCCACGGTGCCGTTGCCAAACGATGAGATGAAGGGGCGTATCATCGGGCGGCAGGGCCGGAACATCCGGGCCATCGAGATGTGCACAGGGGTCGATCTGGTCGTAGATGACACGCCGGAGGCGGTGATCATCTCCAGCTTCGATCCGGTGCGCCGCGAGGTGGCGCGAATGGCCCTGGGGAAGCTGGTCCAGGATGGGCGAATCCACCCGGCCCGCATCGAGCGGGAGGTGGAGAAGGCACGGCAGGAAGTGGAGCGCCAGATCCGGGAGGCCGGTGAGGCGGCCGCGATCGAGACGGGCCTGCAAGGCCTCCATCCGGAGATCCTGAAGCTGGTCGGGCGCCTGAAGTTCCGCACCAGCTACGGCCAGAACCAATACTACCACGCGATCGAGACGGCCCACATCGCGGGCCTCCTGGCCGCGGAGCTGGGCGCGGACGTCAAGATCGCCAAGATGGGCGGGCTGTTGCATGATCTGGGCAAGGCGGTCAGCCACGAGGTGGAGGGGCCGCACGCGCAGGTAGGGGCCGATCTCGCCCGCCGATACGGCGTGCCGGAGAAGGTGGTCAACATCATCGCCGCACACCATCATGAGACGGAGCTCCAAAGCCTGGAGGCCGTCATCGTCGCCGCGGCCGACGCCATCTCCGGCGCTCGACCCGGGGCCCGGCGGGAGGCGTTGGAGGCCTACATCAAGCGTGTGACCGCCCTGGAGGAGCTGGCCAACTCCTTCGAGGGGGTGCAACAATCCTACGCGATCCAGGCGGGGCGGGAGCTCCGCATCATCGTTAAGCCGGAAGACGTGGACGACCTGGCAGCCATCCGACTGGCGAAGGACATCGCGCGCAAGGTGGAGGACAACCTGGAGTACCCGGGACAGATCAAGGTGACCGTGATTCGGGAGACGCGTTCCGTGGAATATGCCAAGTAGGTTGCCCAAGCATCCATCTGTGATCACTTGTACGGAGGGCTACAGACACGCGCAAAATTTGTAAGTAACCTTTGTAATGGATCGGACGTCTTCAGCTTCAAAGCAGATATGTGGCCCCGCATGCGCTCCCAGATCTGTTCTGGGCACAGAGCACGATCAGGGAGTCCGTCACGGGCCTCCGCGAAGAGTGAGATCGCTGCCGAAGGATACCGAGGATAGCAAGCGGCAGAGGTCGTACGTCCTAGACGACTTTGCAGGGAGGCTGCCAACATGGACGTCATCAAGGTCTCGGCTCGGTCTCGATCCACCGCAGTTGCGGGAGCGATCGCAGGGGTCGTACGCGAGCATGGACGCGCTGAGGTGCAGGCTATCGGCGCCAGCGCGGTCAACCAGGCCGTCAAGGCCGTTGCCATCGCTCGCACATACCTGGCCCAAGACGGTATCGACGTGATCTGCATCCCGGCCTTCACGGAGGTCGATATCGAAGGGCAAGAGCGCACGGCGGTCAAGCTGGTGGTCGAGCCCCGCTGACCGCACAGCGCTCCCACAACTGAATCCGTCCCTTTCGCAGCCCCTGACGGTTTCGCGCGCCAAAACGGGCGTGGAGCTTCCCAAAGAAGCCCCACGCCCGTCTCGCTTGTATGCGACACTCGCGTGCCCTATTCGCATCAACCGAACAGCATGAGCGAGGCCCCCGCCTGTCGCTTTTTCCCTCCATGGGCGGCTGCACCTGAAAGGGGAGGTGCGGAGGGGAAGCCCCTCCGCAGAAAAACTCTTTTCCTCGCCCCTTACCTGCCTGGTTGGGGCTTTGGCCGGTGGCCTCCGGCCCCACGGGGCAGGTGAGGGGCTGAATATAGAGTTCTTCGGAGGGGCGGCCGCTCCTCCGAGCCACCCCAGAGATGCGGAACCACGCTTCCGTATCGCTTAATTTGATACCAATGGTATGCGACACTCGCGTGCCCCTACCGCCGGCCATCGGACCGGCGGCTGGCAGGGCAGCCGTTACACGGGCCCCGCCCCTTCTCCAGCGCCTTCTGTCCGGCGATCAGCTCGGATGCGGGGATCTCAACGACCGTCTCATCCTCCAGCCGTACCGTGACCATCTCCCGCAGCGCGTGGATCTGTCGCACGCGCCCCTTCCCCTGGGGGGTGACCACCTCCGTCCCCACCTTGGGGAGCTTCTGCTTGATATCCGTGTACGTATCCAACTCGTAGCTCAGACAGCACAACAGCCGCCCGCACACGCCCGAGATCTCCGAGGGATTCAGCGGGAGATCCTGCTGTTTCGCCATCTTGATGGAGACGGGGCTGAACTCTCGCAGCCAGGAGGCGCAACACAGCCGGCGGCCGCATTTCCCAAATCCCCCCAGGAGCTTGGCCTCATCCCGGACGCCGATCTGCCGCATCTCCACGCGCGTGCGCAGACGGCGGGCGAGATCCCGCACCAACGCGCGAAAGTCCACCCGCTGCTCCGCCGTGAAATACACCACCAGCCGGCCGCCGTCGAAGTTGTACTCGGTCCGGACCACCTTCATCGGCAGCCCATGCTCCGCCACACACTCGCGGCACTTCTGCAACGCCTCGGCCTCACGATGGATATACCGATCGCGCTGCACCATATCCCACGCCGTAGCCCGGCGCACAACCGGCTTCAAAGGCTCGGCGATCTCCTCCTCCGGGACCTCGTGCGGCGGCTGTACCACCTGGGCCACCTCACGCCCACGGGCGGTGTCCACGACCACCCAATCACCCGGCTCCAGGTCATCATGGCCGGCCGGATCAAAATGATAGATCTTCGATACGAACCGGAATTGAACCCCTACTACCTTCGGCATCCAACGTCCTCCATCCCGCTACGCCCATTCTCGCTCAGCTTACTCTCTGCCCATACTGGTTGATGTCGATCACTGAGGATCGTTCATAAAAGTGTGTCTGATGACCTGCCCGGCCTCGGCCCAGATCCCTGCGGAAAGAGACGAGAAAGGCAGGTGCAGGCCGGAAAAGTGGGATCTCCGTGGAGGAAAGATTCCCTCCACACCTCCCCCTGTGGAGCTGGTATCTGAGGGAGACCCTCAGATACCTTACCGGTAATAAATTTTCTCCAAGATAGCTCCAACACCCCTCACGGCCCAACCTGAGATCGAGGCAGGTGCAGGAAGAGCACATCCAGGGCCAATCGAGCGTTCGCGTTCCTCTGGATATGCTGCAGCGTATCCTGCAGCCTTCGCACCGTCTCACGCACCTGATCGGCCGTCCATCGACGCGCCGCCTCCTCCAGCGAGGCTCGCTGATCGATGTTCACGATCTGGTCCTCACAACGCGCCTGCAACAGCATGACATCCCGCCACCAGCTCAGCCACAGCGGCAGGATCGAGCGCACCCGATCCGGGTTACGGCTCAACTGCTCGGCCAGAGCCAGCCGCTCCACATAGCCCGCTTGAACGAGCTGACCGATCTGCTCCAGACACTGAACGCGCCAGTCCTGATCCTTCTGGTCCTGCAACAGGGCGACGGCCTTCCCCAAACACCCGCCGCTCACCCGGGCCAGGAGCGCCGCCAGCTCCGGCGGCGCCTGCCAGCGTTCCTGCAACGCCGCCTCCACCACATCGACGGGCAACGGCCGCAACGTCAGCACCTGGCAGCGCGACACCACCGTGGGCAGCAGCGCCTCTCGTTGGGTCGCGGTCAACAACAACATCACGTGTGGGGGAGGCTCCTCCAACGTCTTCAGCAGGGCATTGGCCGCCTGCGGCGTCGCCCGATCGAGCTCGCGCACGATGAAGGCCTTCACCCGCCCCTCCATGGGGGATAGGCTGGCCTCCCGCTGCAGCTCACGGATCTGGTCGATGGCAAGCGGTCGGCCGGGCTCCGGTGGGGCCACCAGGCGAACGTCCGGGTGACGATCCTGCCCGATCAGTTGGCAGGCGCGACATTCGCCGCAAGGCCGCGCGGCGATCTCGTCATGCTGACAGAGCGCGGCCTGGGCCAGCGCCCGCGCCAGCGTCGTCTTCCCAACGCCCGGCGGGCCGACGAACAGGTACGCATGCGACAGGCGCCCCTGCTGCAGGCTCTGATGCAGCAGTCGCACCGCCCAATCATGTCCGACGACAGGCCAGGCCGGCCGAACCGTCTTGTGATCTCCCATAGCCACCCACGCGTCCCAATGCCCACGCCTTGACCCAGGCGTGAGATGTGACATAAGCGCGTTCACATTTTACCACACATGCTCATCGCGGGCTATCGAAGGGAGGCCCGGAAGAGGATCACGGGGGGAACGCGCTGCAGCCGGCGCATGTACGCGTGGTCCGGCTGGAGGTCCGGCCAGAGATAAGGAATGCGCCGGGGAGGCACGGCCTGCGGATCCAAGGGGAGCGGCTCCAACAGGCGCTCGACGACGAACCCGTGGCGGGCCAACGTCTCGACCATGTCCTCCGTCGTGTAGTAAAACTCGCAGGCGGGCACACGGCGACGATCCTCCGGCCCGAAATCCCACACATCGTCGCCCAGAACGCGACGCCGGCTCGGCCAGTAGCTCGTCCAGGCATACCCCGGTTCCCCATCCGGATCCACCAGGCATCGATCCACAGGATGGTTCATCGACCAGACGAACACGCCGTGTGGAGCCAGCACGCGGGCCACCTCGGCAATCGCCGCGTCCAGATCAGCGACGAACATCAGCGCGCCTACGGAGATCACGATATCGAACGAGCGATCCGCCAAGCCGTCCATGCGGCCGGCGTCCCCCTGGATAAACCGCACACGGACGCCGGCCTGCCGCGCCAGACGACGGGCATGAGCCAGCTGCGCCCCGGAGATGTCCAACCCGACGACCTGGCCTCCCCAGCGCGCCAGGACGATGCTGTTCTGGCCGCCGCCACAGCCCACATCCAGGCATCGTCGCCCCCGCACGCGCTCCGGCCCTCCCAACAAATTCAGCTCCCGCTCTCCCGGGATCATGGGGCCGTAGTGCACGTCCTCCAGGGAGATCCACGCGCTGGCCTGATACGGCTGGCTCACCTGATTCCAGGCGGCCTGGTTGATTCGGGTGATCTCCTCATCCCTCACAGCAGATCCTCAGCCAGCCTACTCCGCCTGCTCCTCCGTGTCCGCCTCCCCGCCATCGGAGGAGGCCGGCGAAGCCTCCTCCTGCGGCTCCTCCTCGGGCAGGATTCCCAGCCGCTCCATGCGCGTATAGGCCTGGCGAATCGGCCGCAAAGGGACCTTGATCGCCTGGCGACAGAACGGGCACTCCACCACGTAGTGCTTTCGCTTCTTCCCGCGCGATTCCTCCACCGCGCGCACGATCTGCTCGTTGGAGAGCATATATCCACGGCCGCAATGTGAGCATGTAACACGAACCATCTTCCCCCTCCCGCACCCACCCGATATCCCAAGCTCCCTTGGTCCCGCAGCAGGGCTTTCAGAGTTCCAACGAAGCTCCCCTATCCCCAACCGGCCCTACTCTGCCTTGGCGAACCCCTCCCGTCAGGGCGAGGGCGATAAAGATCAGAACGTTGAAAGGCCCTGCTCCCGAGGGTGGGCGCTTGGTAGCGTATCTAAAATGGCGGAAATTTCGCGAGACGACCCACGACGCCCATCGCAAGCCCACAGGGGAGGTACGGAGGGACCTCCCTCCGCCAAAACCTCTTTTTTTCCGCCTTGCACCTGCTCCTTCCTAGCCTGATCCGGGTAGAGGAGGCCAGGCGAAGCAGGTAAAGGGCGAAAACCCGGAAGTTTCTTTTGAGGGGCTGCGCCCCTCAAAGCTCCCCGTCGTGTTTCCACCGAAAAAGATACACGATCCACAGGTGGGCGCTTTGACAGCGCCAGTATACCTGTGCTACAGTCTTCGTGCAACTATGGGTAACGGAGAAACGAGGTGGCCACGATCGCTTTGATCGCCCATGACGGCAAGAAGGACGAGCTGGAGAGGTTCGCGCGGGCCCACAGGGCGGAACTGGAGCGCTTCCACCTGATCGCCACCGGCACGACGGGGCAGAGGATCGCGGAGGCCACGGGACTCCCGGTGGAGCGGATGCTCTCAGGCCCGTTGGGAGGGGACGCCCAGATCGCCGCCCGGGTGGCCTCTGGGCACGTCCTCGCCGTGATCTTCCTGGTGGACCCTCTGTACGCCCACCCACATGAGCCGGACATCCAGGGGCTGTTGCGCATCTGCAACGTCCATAACGTCCCGCTGGCAACGAACGCAGCCACAGCCGAACTCGTGCTGGCCGGGCTGACGGCCTCATAGCCCGATTCGCCTCCGGCGACCCTCCTCCAAGAACGATCGGAACTTACCCCTGCGTGGAGGCAACGCGATGTCGCGTGCACGTATTCTCCCCTTAATCGCGGACTATACCCTGATCGTGATCGGCGCCCTCCTGATCGCCCTGGCAGCCGATCTATTCCTCATCCCCAACCAGGTGATCTCCGCCGGGCTGTTCGGCATCGCGGTGATCTTCTACTATCTGTTCGGGACGCCGGTCGGGTTGGTCACCCTGGCCCTCAACATCCCGCTGTTTCTGGCCATGCTGCGCTGGGGAGGCGGCTGGAAGGCGGGTGTGCGCACCATGGTAGCCGTGGCCGTCATGTCCTTCGCCGTGGACTTGATGGCCGGGCGCCTGCCGGTGATCACCACGGATCCCTTGCTCTACACGCTCTACGGCGGCATCCTGGACGGACTGGGGATCGGCCTGATCTTCCGGGCGCAGGGCACGACGGGTGGCATCGACATCATCGCCCGGCTCATGCAGCGCTGGCGGGGCTCCGAGCCGGGACAGGTGCTGCTGGTGCTGAGCGGGCTCACCCTGGCCGCCGCGGCCATCGTCTTCGGGATTGAACGAGCCCTCTACGCCATGATCGTGGCCACCGTGTCCAGCATGATGGTCGATCTGGTCCAACAGGGGCTTGGGCGCGCCAAGGTCGCCTTCATCGTGTCCACCGAGCACGACCGCATCCGGTCCGCTATCCTCGAGGAAATGGAGCGCGGCGTGACGATCCTACAGGGCGAGGGGGGATACACCGGGGAGGCGCGACCGGTGCTCATGTGCGCGGTCGCCCAATCCGAGGTAAGCGTGCTCAAGCGGTTGATCGATCGATACGATCCGAACGCCTTTATCGTCATCGCGCCCGCCCAGGAGGTTCTGGGCGAGGGATTTCGCGGGTTGCACCCCGCCGTGTAAGCGGAATCAATACACGACGCGTTGCCCTTTGAGGATTCCCAGGAACAGCTCGGTGAGCCCCACCGCGATGGCGATCGGCAGGTCGATCAACACGGCCAGGCTCAGGGCATACGTCAACGTCTGGACGCCGCGTGCGATCGCGCTCATCGCCTCCTGGGAAAGCGAGGGCAACAGGTCCAGCGCATACAGCCCTCCCACGGCGATGATGAGGTAGAGAAACAGGGATCCCCAGGCCTCTCGGTCGCTGGCGCTGGGCATCATCCCGTTAGATACGGTGAAGATCAGGTAGACGTAGAGCCAGATGTCCGGCTTCCCCATTCCCTGCCAGAGGTTGCGCACGGCCGCACGCCACCCATCCACCCCGGCCAGGCCGAATACCTGTAAGGCGATCCCCAGGAGGATCGCGCAGCCGGTGATGAAGGGCGCCATCCCCACCAGGCTATCCCGCACGGTCCCCCCGGAGCGAAAATCCACGTAGCCCATCCGCACCGATCGCCCCCGTGATTCAGGCCAGACGCGAAGCCGCGAGGGACGCAGGCCCAACACCCGGGCGGCCGCCCAATGGCTTGCCTCATGCAGCGCGATCCCGGGCAGGAAGATGAGCCAGGCCAACACCATAGCCCCCGTGTTCCGCTCGGTGAGGAGCAGGCCAATTCCCTGCACATGCCGGCCGATCCAGTCGCTCAGCAGGGATAGGACCACCAAAACCACAGCGAACGTCGCCAGCGTTTCCCACGGCACGGTCGGGCTCTCTCAGCATTCAAAGAAAGGAGGGCAGGGATCCCCTGCCCTCACATCGGAAACCACTCACATCATGCAACGATCCGCCTGTCATCGCACCCAAGATCCGCTAACCGTCCAGGGTCAGCGATACACCTCGGAGGTGATGCGGATCATGGCCACAAACTCGTCCGCCCGCAGGCTGGCCCCGCCCACCAAAGCGCCGTCCACATCCGGCTGGGACATGATCTCCCGGATGTTCTTGCTGTTGGTGCTCCCGCCGTACTGGATGCGCACCTGCTCGGCCACATCCCGGCCATACAAACGCTCGATGGTCGCCCGCACCACGCCGCCGATCACCTGCTGTGCCTGCTCGGCAGTGGCAGCCTTGCCCGTCCCGATCGCCCACACGGGCTCATAGGCGATGACCACCTTCGCGACCTGGTCCGCCGTGAGTCCGTCGAGCACGCCCTCCACCTGCCCGCGCACCACGGACTCGGTCTCCCCCGCGTCGTACTGGGCCTCCGTCTCCCCCACGCAGATGATGGGGGTCAGACCGTGGCTCAGCGCCGCCTTCACCTTACGGTTCACGAGCTCGTCCGTCTCACCGAAATAGGCCCTCCGCTCCGAGTGCCCCAGGATCACGTACTGGCATAGATCCACCAGCATCAAGGGCGAGATCTCCCCCGTGAACGCGCCCTTCTCCTCCCAGTGCATGTTCTGGGCACCCAGTCCGATATCCGTCCCCCGGATCAGCGTCGCCACCCGATCCAGATCCACGAAGGGCGGGCACAACACCTTCTCCACATTCTGAACCGCCGTCAGGCCATCGAGCATCCCCTTCACCAGCTCTTCCGCCTCGGCGATGGTTTTATTCATCTTCCAGTTGCCAGCGATGATGGGCGTACGCATCTTCCTTCCTCCTTAGTCGTTCGGTCACCCGCCATCTTAGCACCAACCATCCGCAAAAGCAAAATCCCCCCGATCGCCCATCCGATCATCAACCTCGTGCCCTACCTCTAGAGCATGTCTGAGAAATGCCATTCCTCTGCCATGGGGAGGCCCGGAAGAGCCTCGCCCTCCGGGAAAAGCCCTTCTCCCCAGACCGGGGAAGGAAGGCACGAGGCGGACAAAGGGGATGGGAGGCCCCTCCGCACTTCCTCCGTGGGCCCGCGATGGGCGTTGTGGGGCGTCTCACGGGATCTCTGTCGTTTTGGATATACGACTATGACCATCCCCCCTTGCCTCTCACAGACGGCCATGGTAAGATGGTCTTGCAGTAGGAGCTTCGGCACCGGTACGATCGACGTGATGAGCCTGCACGAGGGACCGTCAAAGGAGGGAGCGAGATGGCACGCGTGGAAGGATCGGGAATGTTGATCTGTGACGGCTGCGGAGTGGAGATCACATGGGCCCCTGTGAGGCAACGGGATCGCGTGTTCTGCTGCAAGACGTGCGCCCGCGGGCTGCCCTGCCGATGCGATGACATCGAGGATGCGGAGCCCTTCGATCCCCGGTTGGATCGGTTCGAGTTCCTGCCCGATTGACCCTTGCGTGCGTGTTGGAGTGGTACGGCTGTAACATTCGCGGGAGGGTTCGCCCTCCCGCGATGTGCTTATCAACCCGCCGGCACATGCCTACGAGGTCCGACCCGGCCGCGGAAACGCTTGTGAGCGGGGTCGGAGGAGAGAGGAGGGGACAGGATCACCAGCGATGCCCATTGGAGGATGACGTGGTGATGCGCGGGACACGGGCCAGGATCTCCGAGATCACCTCGTAGTTGATGGTGCCCAGGTGGATGGCTACCTCATCCGCCGTGATCTCCTCATCCCCCTGACGGCCGATCAGCACCACCTCGTCGCCCTGCCGGACGCCCGGGATGTGGGTCACATTGATCATGGTCTGATCCATGCACACCCGGCCCACCACAGGCGCCCGCTGCCCCCGCACCAGCACGCTCCCCCAGTGCGTGGGCGACCGTCGGAAGCCATCGGCATATCCCACCGGGATCACGGCGATACGCTCCTCCCCTTGTGTGCGATACACGTTCCCATAGCTGACGAAGCTGCCCGGCGGCAACGTCTTCACCTGAGCGATGATGGTCTTCCAACTCAGCGCACGGCGAAATCCAGGCGGCAGGGGCGTCTCCGCCGAGGGTGCCAGGCCGTACATGGCGATACCCAGCCGCACCATATTGAAGCGGCTCTCCGGCACGGTAAGCAGCGCGGCCGAATTCGCCGCGTGGACCAGGGGGACGTGGACGCCAAGATCCCGGATCACATCCAGCGCGCGGTGGAACCGCTCCAACTGCCAGTACGTGTATTCCTTATCGGCCGCGTCGGCCACGGAGAAATGGGTAAAGACCCCCTCGATCTCGACGCCGGGCAGGCGCGCCACCGCCTCCACGAAGTCCGGCACCTCCTCCGGGAGGATGCCCAGGCGTCCCATGCCCGTGTCGATCTTGATATGGACGTAAGCCGGACGGCCGACGAGGCGAGCCGCCTCGCTCAATGCGAAGGCGGTATCCAGATCGAAGAGGGTGACGCGCACGCCGTGGCGCACGGTATCCTGCGCCTGCCAGGCCGGGGTGTATCCCAACACCAACATGGGGATGGCGATCCCGGCCTCCTGCAGCATATGCGCCTCGGACAGACAGGCCACGCCCAGCATCGAGACGCCGCCGGCCACAGCCGCGTGCGCGATCTGGAACAGCCCATGCCCGTACGCGTTGGCCTTCACCACCGCCATGATCCGCACATGCGGCCCCACGATCTCCCGAACGCGGCGGACGTTCTCGCTGATCGCATCCAGATCGATCTCCAGCCATGTCGGCCGGTCCGGGATGGAAGGAAAGATCGCCATTTCCGCTTGATGATGTGTGGTCCACATGCGCAGGCGCCCCCGATGATCCGTATGGATTATGGGCCATTGTAGCACAACGACTCGCGAGCGGCCAGAACGAAAATCCCACGCGCTCATACATTTTGCTAACGAAAACCTTACGCCGCTCTTATACTGTGGGCGTATGCTGAGCACCGGACGGAAAGTCGGCATTCTATATGAACGCGCATAGCAATCACAGCTTAATGATTCCGAGGAGGATTCTCATATGGGCAAGATCGTAGGTATTGACCTGGGGACGACGAACTCTGTGGTGGCCGTCATGGAGGGGGGTGAGCCGGTGGTGATCCCGACGGCCGAGGGGGGACATCTGTGCCCGTCGGTCGTGGCGTTTACCAAGAACGGCGAGCGACTGGTCGGACAAACGGCCAAGCGCCAGGCGGTGGTGAACCCGGAGAACACCATCTACTCCATCAAGCGGCTCATGGGGCGGCGTATCGACGACCCGGAGACGAAGCGCACGATGGAGATGGTGCCTTATAAGATCGTGGCTGGCCCCCAGGAGGACGCCCGGGTGTATATCCCGGTGGTGGACAAGGTGTATACGCCGCAGGAGATCTCGGCGATGATCCTGAGCAAGCTCAAGCGAGACGCCGAGGCGTACCTGGGCGAGCCGGTCACGCAAGCGGTCATCACCGTTCCGGCGTACTTCAACGACTCGCAACGCCAGGCGACCAAGGACGCCGGCCAGATCGCCGGCCTGGAGGTGCTGCGCATCATCAACGAGCCCACGGCGGCCGCTCTGGCTTACGGATTGGACAAGAAAACGGACGAGACCATCCTGGTCTTCGACCTGGGTGGCGGCACCTTTGACGTCTCCATCCTGGAGGTGGGCGAGGGCGTCATCGAGGTGAAGGCCACCAACGGTGACACGCATCTGGGCGGCGATGACTGGGATGAGCGCATCGTCGAGTGGATCATTCAGGAGTTCAAGAAAGATCAGGGCATTGATCTGAGCAATGATCGACAGGCGCTGCAGCGATTGCGCGAGGCCGCCGAGAAGGCGAAGATCGAGCTCTCGACCTTGACGGAGACGGAGATCAACCTGCCGTTCATCACGGCGGACGCCAGCGGCCCGAAGCATCTGCAGATGAAGCTCACGCGCAGCAAGTTCGAGCAGCTGACCGAGGATCTGGTCGAGCGCTGCCGCGGCCCGTTCGAGCGTGCGCTCCAGGACGCGGGGCTCAGCGCCCAGGATCTGGACGAGGTTGTGCTGGTGGGCGGTTCCACCCGCATGCCCATGATCCAGGACCTGGTGCGCGAGCTGACGGGCAAGGAGCCGCACAAGGGCGTAAACCCGGATGAGGTCGTGGCGATCGGCGCGGCGATCCAGGCGGGCGTGCTCGGCGGCGAGGTTCGGGATGTGCTCCTGTTGGACGTGACGCCGTTGAGCCTCGGTCTGGAGACCCTGGGTGGCGTGATGACGGTGCTGATTCCGCGCAACACGACCATCCCGACCCGGAAGACGGAGGTCTTCACCACGGCCGAGGACAACCAGACGGCGGTGGACATCCACGTCCTCCAGGGCGAGCGTCCCATGGCGGCGGACAACAAGACGTTGGGCCGCTTCCGGCTGGAGGGCATCCCACCCGCCCCGCGTGGCGTGCCACAGATCGAGGTGACCTTTGACATCGATGCCAACGGCATCCTGCACGTCACCGCCAAGGACAAGGCGACGGGTAAGGAGCAGAGCGTCCGCATCACCGCCTCCACCAACCTGACCAAGGAGGAGGTGGAGCGCATGGTGCGTGAGGCTCGCGAGCACGAGCGAGAGGACCAGCGCCGACGCGAGCTGGCGGAGGCCCGGAACACGGCCGACGGCCTGATCTACGCCACGGAAAAGGCGCTGCGTGAGCTGGGTGATCGCGTGCCCGCCACCGATCGCGGACGCGTGGAGAACCTGATCAACGACTTGCGGGAGGCCGTTAAGGGCGAGGATATCCAGAAGATCCGGAGCCTGACCGAACAACTGCAACAGGCCAGCCATGCGCTGAGCCAGCAGCTCTATCAGCAACAGCAGGCGCCCTCGGACGGCGGCGGAGGCGGCGGCGAGACGCCACCCTCCGGCGACGACGAGGACGTGGTGGAAGGCGAGTACCGCCAGGTGTAACGCCTGCTGAGGGATGATGATCAGGACAAAGGATGGGTTTGCGGGCGGGGTCATGGGCCCCGCCCGTTCTTTGGAGGTTTTCTGTGAACCGTTACTTTTACGATGATCCCTTCGGCCGGCCCTGGCGCGCCGGCCGCCCGAGGCGGGTACGTGTGCCCGTCCGGGTAGAGGACGAAACGCCAACAACCGAAGAACAACCGATGCACGAGGAGACGATCGCCAAACCGACGATGTCTCAGGAAGCCATGTCAGACCAAACGGAGTTCAAGACGCTGACGGAGTGCCAGGAAGCTCTGGAGAAGGCTCGGGCGGAGGCGGCGGAGTGGAAAGACCGCTACCTGCGGCTGCAGGCCGATCTGGAGAACATGCGCAAGCGGCTGGAGCGTCGCTACGCGGCCGAGGCCGAGCGGGAGAAGGAGCGCATCCTGCAGGCCATGCTTCCCGTAGCCGATCACCTGGAATTCGCACTGAGACACGCGAGCGGCCGGGATGAGCCGCTGCAACAGGGTGTGGCGCTGACGCTGAAGGCCTTCCAGGACGCGCTGGCGGCCCTGGACGTCCGGCCCATCGAGGCGAAGGACCAGCCCTTCGACCCGAACGTGCACGAGGCCGTAGGTGTGGAGCCCACGTCCGCCGTAGAGCCGGGCATCGTGGTCGCGGAGGAGCAGAAGGGGTACACGTATGGCGACCGGGTGCTCCGTCCCGCGCGCGTGCGGGTGAGCACCTCGCCGGATCGGGCGTCCCGCATCGAGCGCGACGCCTGACGACCGAGGGAGAGGAGGGCATGTTTTGACGCCCTTGCGCCCTCCAACGACTCATCCAAGCTTAACCTGGTATTCAGCTGAAATTAAGCTCATTCCAGGAACGTAAGAGGGGCCATGGAGTACAAGGACTATTACAAAATTCTGGGCGTGGACCGCAATGCCACAGAAAAGGAGATCCGGCAGGCCTATCGCCGGCTGGCACGTCAATATCACCCTGACATGAATCCCGGCGACAAGGCTGCCGAGGAGCGCTTCAAGGAGATCAACGAGGCCTATGAGGTGCTCTCCGACCCGGAAAAGCGCAAGAAGTACGATCAGTTCGGCGCCCAATGGCAACAATTCGAGCGCATGGGCGGCCGCCCGGAGGACTTCGACTGGAGCCGATGGGCGGCGACCGGGCCGGATGGGCAACGGGTCTACACGCGCACCGTCAGCCCGGAGGAGATGGAGGAGATCCTGGGCGGCATGGGCGGCTTCTCCGATTTCTTCGAGATGCTCTTCGGCGGCATGGGCGGGCGTCGCCGTACGGTGGACTTCGGCGACCTGTTCGGAGGAGCCGGGCAGGCCTTCCAGGAACATGTGTCACGCGCCCAGGATGTTGAACAGCCGGTGCAGATCACCCTGGAGGAGGCCTTCCATGGCACCACGCGCACGTTCCAGCGAGAGGACGGCACACGGCTGGAGGTGAAGATCCCTCGCGGCGTGCGCACGGGGTCCCGAGTGCGCGTATCGGGCGCGGCAGGCGGACGCGGCGGGCGGCGCGGCGACCTCTACCTTCGGGTGGAAGTCCTGCCCCACCCCGTCTTCCAGCGGGACGGCGACGACCTGAAGGTGGAGGTGCCTGTGGATCTCTACACGGCCATCCTGGGAGGCGAGGTGCAGGTGCCGACGCTGGAACGGCCGGTGATGTTGACGATCCCACCGGAGACGCCGAACGGGAAGGTGTTCCGCCTGCGCGGGCTGGGCATGCCCAACCTGCGCAATCCCGACAAGCGCGGGGATCTCTACGCACGTGTGAACGTGCAACTGCCGCGCAACCTGACCGAGCGGGAAAAGGAGCTATTCCGGGAGCTGCGAGACCTGGCACGTCGCCGCTAACCCCGAGGCTTTCCACCATCCCGGATACGCCGCTCGCGTCAGGTGCGCCCACCCTGGTTCGCCTCACGACCAGAATGAAAACCGGGGGACGGTGAGGATGATATCGAGCGCAGGAGGTGTGCGATGAAGCACGGAGTGCATACACGCGGTTGGACGCTTCTCGCCATGTTGGTGATCATCAGCCTGGTCGTTTCCGGCTGTGCACAAGTGTTGGCCTCTTCGAAGCCGCACGCGGCCGCGGCGACGCCGACGCCCGTGGCGGTGGAGGAGACGAGCACGACACCGACCGAGGAGACGTCGGAGGAAACGCCCTCCCTGGCAGACGCCCAGGCAATCGTCGCCGCACAAGAGACGGTGCTGAGTCACATCTACGAGACAGTGTTACCTTCCGTGGTTCATATCCGTGTGGTACAGAAGGTGGAGCAATCTCCAGAGGTTCCCAGCTGGGGATTTGGGTTCCCCGGCATTCCGGGATTCCCTTACCCCTATCCGGGCATCCCAAGGACGCCACAGGAGTTTTATCGGCGAGGGGAGGGATCTGGCTTCGTCTGGGATAAGGAAGGGCACATCGTCACCAACAATCACGTGGTGGAGGACGCGGATCGCGTGGAGGTCGTGTTCGCCGATCACTCGGTGGCCGAGGCGGAGGTGCTGGGCACCGATCCGGATTCCGATCTGGCGGTGATCAAAGTGGATGTGCCGGCAGAGCGCCTGAAGCCGGTCACCCTGGGCGACAGCGACGCGTTGAAGGTCGGCCAGATGGCCATCGCCATCGGGAATCCCTTCGGCCAGGAGTTCACCATGACCAGCGGCATCATCAGCGCGCTGGGGCGGACGATCCGCAGCGGGGCCAGCCCGTTCTCCATCCCGGAGGTCATCCAGACGGACGCGGCCATCAACCCGGGGAACTCGGGCGGGCCGCTGCTGGACCGCATGGGACGCGTGATCGGCATCAATGCGATGATCATCAGCCGCAGCGGCGCGAACGCCGGCATCGGCTTCGCGATCCCCATCAACATCGCCAAGATGGTGGTACCGGATCTGATCGAGAAGGGCACGTATGAGTACGCATGGCTGGGTATCACCGGCGCCAACCTGGTGCCTGAGGTGGCCGAACTCATGGGGCTGCCCAAGGACACCCACGGCGCCCTGGTCATCAACGTGGCCAAGGACAGCCCGGCCGACAAGGCGGGCCTGCGCGGCAGCGACAAGACCTTGAAGGTCGAGGGCGCGGAGTACCAGTTCGGCGGCGACGTCATCGTCAGCATCAACGGCCAGCCGGTGAAGGGCATGGATGATCTGATCGCCTACCTGGTGAAGAACACCCGGCCCGGCGACAAGGTGACGCTGGAAGTGATCCGCGCCAAGGGACAGCGCGAGAAGCTGACGGTCACGCTGGAGCCGCGCCCACGTCGCTACCAGAAGCGCTCGCCTCAAGAGTGAGCCCACCATCGCATCGCAGGCGATGAGCGAACGGGAAAAGGCCTGCTCTCCTTGCGAGAGCAGGCCTTTCTGCATCTCGGGATCGCGTCCAATGGCGAACGGGACCTCGCAAAGGACCTGCCACAGAAGCGGGTCGTGTATTCTCCTCGGTGGAAACACGGCGGGGAGCCGTGAGCTATGATCCGGGGGATGGTATAATAGGGACAGTTCCCAACCCAACATCTCGCGGAGGTAAGCATCTTGGCATCCATTTCACGCGACTGGTCCCAGGTGAGAGCCCAATTCCCCGCGCTTTCCCTCACCGTGAACGACCGCCCCGCGGTGTACTTCGACAACCCCGGCGGCACCCAGGTCCCCCAATGCGTCATCGACGCCATGACGCATTATCTGCGCCAGGCGAACGCCAACGTACACGGCGCCTTCCTGACCAGCCAGCGCACCGATGAGATCCTGGCCGATGCCCACCAGGCCATGGCGGACATGCTGAACGCCAGCTCCCCAGACGAGATCGTCTTCGGCCCCAACATGACCACCCTGACCCTGGCGATCAGCCGAGCCATCGGCCGGCTGATCCGCCCCGGCGATGAGATCGTCGTCACCCGGCTGGACCACGACGCCAACATCGCCCCCTGGCTGGCGCTGGAAGAACAAGGAGCCGTGATCCGCTGGGTCGACTTTGACGTGGAGGATTGCACACTGGACATGGAGGATATGCGCTCCAAAATCAACGAGCGCACACGCCTGGTGGCGGTCGGCTACGCGTCTAATGCCGTGGGCACCGTCAACGACGTGGCCACCATCACCCGGTGGGCACACGAGGCGGGCGCATGGATCTATGTGGACGCCGTCCAATACGCGCCCCACGGCCCCATCGACGTACAGGCCCTCGGCTGCGATTTCCTGGTCTGCTCCGCCTATAAGTTCTTCGGCCCACACGTGGGCGTGCTCTACGGGCGCTATGATCTGCTAGACCAGTTGCCGGCCTACAAGGTGCGTCCGGCCCCAGACGATCCCCCCGGGAAGTTCCAGACGGGCACACAGAATCACGAGGGGATCGCGGGCACGGCCGCCGCCGTAGAATACCTGGCGGAATTGGGCCGCACATTCGGGCGAGAGCACCAAACGGCATTCCCGGACTTCACCGGTCGCCGTCGCGATGTGCACGCCGGGCTGGCGGCCATCCGGGCGCACGAGCGCGATCTGGTGGCCCGACTCATCGACGGGCTGATCCAGATCCCAGGGCTTCGCGTGTACGGGATCACCGATCCCGATGCCTTCGACCAACGAGTCCCAACGGTCTCCTTCACGATCCAGGGGATATCCCCCCGGGAGATCGCGACGCGCCTCGGGCAAGAGGGCATCTTCGTATGGGATGGAAACTACTACGCTTTGGCCGTCACGCAGCGCCTGGGAGTGGAGGAATCCGGCGGCATGGTCCGGGTGGGACTCGTCCACTACAACACGGCCGAGGAGATCGACCGACTGATCGAAACGTTGCATCAGATGACGCAGGAGGGTCCATGAGCCTGCCGCCGTTGCTTCCGCTAAAGGACGTCGGCACCGTCACTCTGTTCGTCACCTGCATGGTGGACACGTTCTACCCTGAAGTAGGAGAAGCTGTCGTCGACCTGCTGGAGGGTTTGGGATTACAGGTTGCCTTTCCAGAGGCGCAAACGTGCTGCGGCCAACCGGCCTACAACGCCGGCTATCGAGAGGACGCCAAAGCGCTGGCGCGGCGCTTCCTGGACGTGTTTGAGAACGCCGAGGTGATCGTGACGCCGTCCGGCTCCTGCGCGGCCATGATCCGTCACGGCTATCCAGACCTCTTCTCGGACGATCCCGGGACGCTGGCCAGAGCCCAACGGATCGCGGAGCGAACGTGGGAGTTCAGCCAGTTCCTGGTCGACGGATTGGGCATCACCGATCTGGGGGCGCGCTTTGACGGGAAGATCGCCTACCATGCCTCCTGCCACCTCACGCGCATGCTGGGCATCACCCATCCTCCACGAGTACTGTTGAGCCACGTCCGCGGCGCGCAACTGGTCGATCTACCCGGATATGACGAGTGCTGCGGGTTCGGCGGCCTGTTCGCCGTCAAGATGGCGGAGATCTCCTCGGCGATGTTGGCCCGCAAGCTGCGCAACATCGATCGCAGCGGAGCGGATATCGTCATCACCTGCGATGTCAGCTGCATGACGCAGATCAACGGCGGGCTACACCGGTCCGGAATGCCGCAGCGAGCCTATCACCTGGCGCAATTCCTGGCTGAACACCGGACGTAAGAGTGCACCTGAGAAATGCCTTTGCCTCTGCTGTGAGGAGGCCCTCCGGAAAAAGCCTTTCTCCCGCCTTCGACCTGCCTGGCCTCGGCCCGAGTCCTTCGGGAAGGGCCGAGAACGGCAGGTGCAGGCCGGAAAAGCGAAGTTTTCCGTGGAGAAGGAGGCCCTCTCCACACCTCCCCCTGTGGAGCTGGTCGTTGGGGAAGCCCCTCAGGCACCTTGCCGGTAAACTCTCAGACGCGCTCCAAGAGTGTGTCTGAGAAACGCCGTCACTTCTGCCGTGGGGAGGCCCTCCGGAAAAAGCCTTTCTCCCGCCTTCGACCTGCCCGGCCTCGGCCTGGATCCTTCGGGAAGGGCCGAGAACGGCAGGTACAGGCCGGAAAAGCGGGATTTCCGTGGAGGGGAGGCCCCCTCCACACCTCCCCCTGTGGAGCTGGTCGTCGAGGAAGACCCTCAGACACCTTGCCGGTAAATTTTCAGACACGCTCCAAGCGAAATACAGGGTACCTATAGACAATGAGGGGCGGGAACCTTGCGGTTCCCGCCCCTCACGAGCAAAGGAGGAGGAAGAATCACCCTTATTTTGGATAATGCTGAGAGAAATAACAGTGACCTGGCTTACCTTGTGCAATCTATCGCACGGTGATACGATCTCGCAACTTGGCGAAGATCGCATCCCCAATGCCGGGCACACGCAAGATATCCTCCGGCTTCTCGTAAGGACGGCCCTCGATGATACGCTGAGCCATCGTCGGGCCAATCCCCGGCAACGTATCCAGCTCCTCCGCTGTAGCCGTATTGATGTTGACCCGCGCGGCGGCCTTGACGCCGCTCGCGGAGGCATCTGATGCCCGGGTGATGGGGGGTATCCCAGAGGCCTCTCCCTGTCGTGGCACATGGACATGCATGCCATCGGCCAGGAGCAGCGCCAGGTTGACCGCCTCCAGATCAGCCTCCGCCGTGGCGCCGCCCGCGGCCTGCACCGCGTCCCGCACGATGGCACCCGGGCGCAGCTCATAGACGTCGGGTGCCCGCACCGCGCCGCTGACATACACCCGAATGGGAGCCGGCGTCGGCGTGGCCGTGGGGGTGGGCGGAGGAATCAGCTCAACGGGGGTGCCCAACGGGCGCCGCATGGTGAGCACAACCAGGCCACCCAGCAGCGCCCAGGCAAGCGAGAGGAACACATAAGAACGATAACGAAGCCACCAATCCTGCATCGCCGCCCCTGCCTCCCGAAGGCATGACGGCACGATTGTGGCGGATCCCGCTCACTGGCGGCTCACTGCTCATACCTGCGCGATAAGAGTACCTGCCGCAGGAGCACCGGCAGCTGATCCAGCACCTCCTGCAAATCCTCCGGGGCCTGCACGGTCGTGGAGAGGGTGAAGACGCCATGTTCCTCCCACATCGTGCGGTAGGCGCGAGTCCCTCGCCGCACGCGACGCGCCCGGGCCGCTCGCAACGGGCGCGTCGCGGTGATCAACACCCGGCCGGCTCCATCCACGGCCAGCGTCCACGTGCCGTGCCGGTCCTCCCGGCTGGCAACGACCTCCCCTTCTCCAGGGGTGACATCCCATCCGGCCCTGCGCAACACCGCGATCGCGGCCTCCAGATCCATCGCCCGCCCCCTACGGCAGGATCTCGATCTGCGATGGGTCGTTCACGATGATCTCCGGCCACCCCCGGTACTTCTTGATGAGCCCGGTCACTCGGATGGTCTTGCCCGCATAGTATTGATCCGGAGGCTCCGGCCACTTGCCCCACACGCTCGGGAAGATCACTACCTTGAAATTCCGATCCCGGTCCTCGTCTGGCATCAGCCAGATCACGCGGCCGCTATTGTAAGTGGCCTTCACCGGCATCTCCACGGTGATCTCCTGATAGAAGTAGCGGGCTGCCTGGCTGTGATCGATGTACCCGGCCTCCGGCGTGGCCACCTGGGGGAAGGCTTCCTCACGACCCTTCTCCCAATCCGCGTCGAACTGCCGCAGCAGCCGCTGAACCGGCTGCGTCTCAGCGAACAGGACGCTCAGCTCGCGGTTGAAATCCAGCGAGTTGGTGGTGAGATTGATCGAACCCACCAGGGCCTGCCGTCCATCGATGATGATAGCCTTGGCATGGACGTATGGATCGTCCAGGTAGCGAATTTGGGCGCCCGCGCGGCGCAGTCGCTCCCGCCCCGGCTCATCCGCATCCTCCTCCAGCGGATAGCGCGGCGTGGTGATGTGACGGATCCGCACACCCCGCCGCGCGGCGGCCACCAGATGATCCACGACCTCCTCATCCTGCATGTTCTGATGCTCGATGTCCAGAGTCGCCTGGGCGCCGTCGATCAGCTGAAGCAGCTCATCCCGAGCGTTATCCGGGGCCCACAGCAGGCTGGGATCGCTGTGCCGGACCGCCTGGCGCGCCCAGTCCGCCTCAAACGTGGCGATGATCTCGGCCACATCCTGGGGATGTGTCGTGCGTACGATGTACTCCCGGTTGGCCGTGAACGCCGACGTGGTGAAGTTGCCGGTCATGACCAGGGCATACGCCTCATCCACGATGATCGTCTTCTGGTGCAGGTAGCGGATCGTGCGCGGGTCCCAGCGCACGATCACCCCGGCCTCCTTCAGCTCATTGGCCACGAGGACGTTCTGCGAGCTGCCGCCATACGGGTTGAGCTCCAGCAGCAAGCGCACCTCCACGCCACGCGCGGCCGCATCCTTCATGGCCTGGATGATCTCGGGATCCGTGATCAGGTACATCACGATGCGAAGCGTATCCTGAGCTTCCGAGATGGCGGATAGCACAGGAGCCCGGCCATCGTCCGGTTCCACGAACAGCTCGTAGAACGGGCCGACCGGCGTCACCACGCTCGTCGGCGGCGCCGTGGCAGGCACCGGGGTGGGCGAAGGGATCGGTGTGGGTGTGACGACAGGCGTGGGGGACGCCAGCAGGCAGCCACCCAGCCACAGCACCAGCAGCAACAACGACAACAGGGACCATCTACGAGAGCGACTCATGGACTCCTCACCTCATTGTGCGCGATCATTCCCGTCCATCCATCGCAGGATCGCCTCGATGGACGTCTTCAGCCTCCCCTGCGCCCCGCCAGCCCATGCCAGCCAGGGGCACGACGGAGGCTGGCACGACATCTCATCGGCTCAGAACGCTCAAGCCGATGGGGCGCCGGATCCGCTAATCTGATCGGCCTCCGCCGCGGCCGTCTTAAACATCGACTCGAAAGCACGGAAGAACTCCAGGGGGATGGGGAAGAGGATGGTGGAGTTCTTCTCGACGGCGATCTCCGTCAGGGTCTGCAGATAGCGCAGCTGAATGGCCGCGGGCTCGCGAGCGATGATGCCCGCCGCCTCTGACAGCATCTGGGAGGCCTGGAGCTCGCCCTCGGCGTGGATGATCTTCGCCCGCTTCTCCCGCTCCGCCTCCGCCTGGCGGGCCATCGCCCGCTGCATGGTCTGCGGCAGCTCCACGTCCTTCACCTCGACGATACTCACCTTCACGCCCCAGGGCTCCGTGGCCTCGTCGATGATCTGCTGCAGCTTCTGGTTGATCCGCTCTCGATGGGCCAACAGCTCGTCCAGCTCCGACTGCCCCATGACGTTGCGCAGCGTCGTCTGGGCGATGTTCCACGTGGCCCGGCGGTAATCCTCCACATTGACGACGGCGGCCGCGGGGTCGATGACGCGGAAGTATACCACCGCGTTCACCTTGACCGTGACGTTATCCTTGGTGATCGCCTCCTGGGAAGGCACATCCAGCGTGACGACGCGCAAGTCCACCTTCACCATGCGATCGATGATGGGGATGATGAAGAACAGCCCCGGACCTTTTGCACCCACCAGCCGTCCCAGGCGGAAGATCACACCGCGTTCGTATTCCTGCACGATCTTGATGGCCGAGCTGAGGATGGCCAACAGGACGATGATGAACACGCCGAACGTCGAGAGCAAACCCAGTATTGCCTCCATCGCTCACACCTCCTCATGTGTCTGAGCCTTCTACACGAACGGTAGCCTTGCACGCAACCGTGGACGTGAGAAGAGAACCTTCCCGCCGGAACCCGACGAGGTGCGGAGACTCCCTCCTCCCCCATGGGGATCCGGCCAGGGGACGTCGATCAGTCGACGGGGATGCCATGACCTGCCCAGCGAGAGCAAGTCCCATCAGGTCTCCCCGGGAGACGTATGAACCTGTCCTCATTGTACAATCGTTTTCCCGGCTTGTCACCTTGGGCCGAGATAGTAATGCGGGATCACGATCCCCCACAGCGACCCGATCGCTACCCCCGCCATGAAGGCCATGGGCGCGATCCACCATCGCCGCAGGAGGAGGCGGTCCCCCCATCCCGCCCAGCCCCCCGCCCAGCCGATGGCCACCGGGACCAGGGCCGGGAACAGGTAACGCCCCTGGGGTTGCCAATCACGCCCGATCATGGGAAGGAGGATCCCCACGACCATGAAGGCCATCTGCAAGGTCAGAAGGATCAGAGCCCGGCGCTGCCAGCGGGCGGCCCACAGACGTCTGCCATATCGCCATCCCCATGCGACGAACGCGCACACCAGGGCGATCACCCCATACGCCCATATCGGGAGAGGCAGCGTAAGCCAGCCGAAGTTCGCCCAGAAGTTGGGAAAGAGCAGCGCGATGTAGAGCCCATAGCGCCGCAAGGCGGCCAGATCATAGCTGCTCGGCTCCAGGAGGCCGCGGAGGAACCAGGGGGGCAGTCGCAAATAGGCGGCCGCAAACCCCTCCACGTAGCGTTTGGGCGACTCCGCCGATCCGTTTGCGATCCACTCATGCCCCAGGGCGATCAGGCTCACATCGTCCAGATAGACCGCTCCCGCGTACGCCCCCTCCTCACGGGAGAAGATGATCCGTAACCGGGTGGCCTCCGGGGCGATCTGACCAGACAGCACCACCTCCTGCCATCGCTCCGTCGTACCAACCACCTTCTCCTTCGGCGCCACGCCGTCGTCCACCGTCAGTCGGATCCTGGACGGGACGTCGGAGCGGACCCAGGCCCGCAGCGTCACGACGTGCCCTCGCATCCGGCGGGCGATGGCCTCCGGGAGCGCCTGTACGATCCAGGAGGGCTTCTCGACCCCCAAGTCGGGCAGGAGAAAGGCGTACCGGCCGGAGTGGGCGACGAGGGGCGTGCGCGCCCCATACCGTACAGGCCCACGCCGCCCCCACGCCGCGGGCTGGTCGGGGACGGGGCGGAGGAAGACCGCCAGGGTCAACACGCACAACAGGCCCAGCCCCAGGCCGAACCACCTCCGACGTCGGGGGGACATCCCCCTGAGCAGCGACCACACCAGGACCACCCCGCCCAGGGGCATCAGGGCCAATCCCAACTTCTTGCTGAGCGGCAACGCGCAGAGGATCAGCGCCAGGGCGCCCAGACGAGCAGGCGTCCAGCCGCGGCGGCTCCCCCGGACCATCCACCAGGCCAGCAGCCCCCCCCATAGGTTCACCAGGGCATCATTGTTGGCGGACGAGCCGATGAACCCGGCCATGGGGAGCAGGGCGACCCAACCGGCCGCCACATGGGCAATCATGCGACGATCGGGCCACAGCTCCCGGGCCGTGGCATACGCCAAAGCCACCACGACAGCGCTGAGGAGGGCGGAGTAGAGGCGCATGAACCGCAGCCGGTGAACGGGGTCGGAGATCCCCTGGAACGCGACGGCCGGGATGATGTAATAAAGCGCGGGTTCGTCGCCGATCTGGGTACCGGATCGGCTCAGGAAAGGATCCGGCGATTGGGCGAAAGCTTCCGGCATCGGATGCGGCGTGGGCTCTCCCAGATAGCGCCAGAAATCGGACTCGGCTAGAAGGGAGAGGATCCGTTGTTGTCGCTCGGGGGAGATATCGGCGGCCGTCGGCAGGCGGTGCAGCTCGGACATCGCCAGGGCATACTCGTAATGCAACGGCTCGTCAGGAGCCTGCCAGGGGGGGATGATCCAGGCCCATAGCAGGAAATAGAGCAGGGCCCCCAGGAACCATGCGACGGCCGGCGGGATAGGTCTTGGAACTCGTCGCTGCACCGCGTCCCGATTTTCCATAAACCGATTATACCCGAGGCGGCTGACAATTTAAAATTGCATCCTTTCACGGAGATCGCGCTCGCCGTTGAGGTTGCTCCCCCTCGCATGTCCTGGTAGAATAAGGGCAACCTCGATCCGTCCTCTTACATCGTCTGAGCACAAACGGCCAAGGAGGTCTCCCATGGACTTCTTCAGCATCCTGTGGATCTTCATCATCCTCTCCAGCTTACAGCCGGTCCTGCACCAACGGTACATCGAAGCCATGCGGCAGCGAGTGATCCGCAGCATCGAGAAAAAGCGCGGATCGCGAGTCATCACCATGCTCCATCGACAGGAGACGATGCGATTCCTCGGGTTCCCCGTCTCGCGCTACATCGACATCGAGGACAGCGAGCAGGTGCTGCGAGCGATCCGCATGACCCCGGACGACATGCCCATCGACCTGATCCTGCACACCCCGGGCGGCCTCGTGCTGGCCTCGGAGCAGATCGCCCATGCGCTGGTGCGTCACCAGGGCAAGGTCACCGTCTTCGTACCCCACTACGCCATGTCCGGCGGGACCTTGATCGCCCTGGCGGCCGATGAGATCGTCATGGACGAGAACGCCGTCCTGGGGCCCGTCGATCCGCAGCTGGGGCAGGCCGCCGCGGCCTCCATCGTCCGTGTGTTGGAGATGAAGGATCCCAACGAGATCGACGATCAGACGATCATCATGGCCGATCTGGCCCAAAAGGCGCTACGCCAGGTGAACAAGACCGTGCAGGAGATCCTGACCCATAATGGCATGGATCAAACCAAGGCCAAGGAGATCGCCGACCTGCTGAGCACGGGCACCTGGACGCACGACTATCCCATCAGCTGCGACGAGGCCAAGGATATGGGCCTGCCCATATCCACTGACATGCCACAGGAGGTATACGCGCTGATGGACCTCTGTCCGCAGCCTGCACAGCGTCGGCCATCTGTGCAGTACATCCCGCTGCCGTACGAGCGGCGTGAGAATGGCCGGCGCGATCAGGGTGGAGGTACCCGATGATCCCGCTAGGTGACAGCACGCCCCGGCGCAGCGTCCCCGTCGTCACCTATACGCTCATCGGGCTCAACGTGGTCTTCTTCCTGGTAGAGCTGGCTCAAGGCCCCCACCTGGAGCAGTTCATCCGACAATGGGGCGCTGTGCCCAGTCGTCTGATGCAGTGGCCGCAGAATCCGGCCGTGTTGATCACGTTGATCACCAGCATGTTCCTGCACGGGGGATGGTTCCATCTGATCGGGAATATGATCTACCTGTGGATCTTTGGGGATAACGTGGAGGATCGCCTGGGCTCCGCCCGCTATCTGCTCTTCTATCTGGTCGGCGGCCTCGCCGCGGGCATTCTGCAGACACTGCTCACACCCCACAGCAACGTCCCGGCCATCGGCGCCAGCGGAGCGGTGGCCGCCGTCCTGGGCGCATACCTGGTGTTCTTCCCGGCGGCCCAGGTGCTGGTCGGCATCCCTCTCTTCTTCTGGTTCGAAGTGATCGCCATGCCCGCCGTGCTCGTCCTGGGGTTCTGGTTCATCGGGCAGTTCTTCAACGGCCTGTTGTCGCTGGCCACCGGCCCGGCCGCCTTTACGGGCGGCGTGGCCTGGTGGGCTCACGTGGGCGGCTTCGTAGCGGGGATGCTCCTGGGCCCCATCCTGCGCCCTCGTTGGCGCCGCCGCATGCCCGAGGCGGTCTACATCTACTACTACCGTTAACGCGGAGACCCCCTGGCCGCTCGACGGCGTAGGGGGAGCAAGCCCTTTCGAGCGGGGGCGGTCATGGATCGCCCCCGCAGGCATCACGGGCAGCCCATCTCTTCAACTCAAATCCCGTAGAAGCAGTCGGCTCTGAGCCGGCTGTTCCTTTTGCCAGCACAAAGAGGAAGGGATATCCTTAGAGCGTCTCTGAGAAATGCCGTTGCCTCTGCTGTGAGGAGGCCCGGAGGGGTTCCGCCCCTTCGGAAAAAGCCCTTCTCCCGCCTCTGACCTGCCCGGCCTCGGCCCGGGGCCTGCGGAAAGGGCCGGGAAAGGCAGGTGCAGGCCGGAAAAGTGGGGTTTTCGTGGAGGGGAGGTCTCCTCCACACCTCTCCCTGCGGAGGCATGCGCCTGCACCTCTGGGGTGACTCGAAGAAGCGGCCAGTCCATTCGAGCCTTCCCTTTCAGGTGCAGCCATCCTATCGGGCAAGGAAACCGACGGGGGAAGCCTTGCCTGCGCCATTCAACTGACACGCGAGGTCTATCCGGATCGCCGCCGAGCGGCCTTGGGAGCAGGGAGGTGTATAGATGGCTGATATTCAATTCGGCTGGCGCGTGCCGGCCTTCCCGGCGGATGACAGCCGGGGCCAGGTCTTCATCCGGCAGATCCACGACATGCTACGCGTCGTGACCCGCCACTTCGATTCCGTGTGGGTAGCCGATCATTTCGTCCCCTGGGCCAGATGGCAGTCGCCCGATGTGGACACGTTGGAGTGCTTCAGCACCATGGCCTATATCGCCGGCGCCTTCCCGCAACTCCAGGTGGGCAGCATCGTGATGTCCAACTCCTATCGTCCACCCTCGCTGCTGGCCAAGATGGGGGCCACCCTCCAGGCGCTGACCGGAGGGCGCTTCATCCTGGGCATCGGCGCCGGGTGGAAGGAGGACGAGTATCGGGCCTACGGATATCCATTCCCCTCCACGGCGACGCGCATCCGGCAGCTCGCGGAGGGGGTACAGGTGATCAAGGCCATGTGGACCCAGTCACCGGCGACCTTCTATGGGCGCTACTACCACATCGAGAACGCCTACTGCGAGCCGCGACCCGATCCGATGATCCCCGTCATGATCGGTGGCGGCGGCGAGAAACTCACCCTGCGCGTGGTCGCCCAGTACGCGGACTGGTGGAACTTCCCCGGCGGCTCCCTGGAGAACTACGCGCACAAGCTGGAGGTGCTGAAGGAACACTGTCGGGCGGTGGGGCGCGATTACGACGAGATCGTCAAGACCTGGTCCACCGAGATGGTCGCCATCGCCCCGACGGAGGCCGAGGCGCGCCGCATGGCCCAGGCCAGCCCCTACTTCGACGGAGAGCATGGGCTCGTCGGCACGCCGGAGCAGGTCGCCGAGCAGATCCAGGCCTTCGTCGATCTGGGTGTGAAGCACTTCATCCTCCGATTCGCCGACTTCCCGCGGCCCGACGCGGCGCAACTCTTCGCCGAAGCGGTCATGCCAGAGTTTCAACGCAGGGCGTAACGAACACCAGAAAGGCGGAAAAAACGAGGAGGGACTTGTGATTCTACTCGACCTGAACGGCACCTGGAAGCTGCAAGACTTCGACCCCGGCGCCGGGGTCTCCGCGGGCGCCTTCGCGCCGGACTACGACGACGAACCATGGCTTCCGGCCGAGGTGCCAGGTGACGTCCACACCAGCCTGACGGCGGCTGGCCGCATTGAGCCCCCCTTCTACCACATGAACGTCGAGAAGTGCCAGTGGGTGGAGCGACGCGAGTGGTGGTATCGGACGACCTTCATCGGCCCCGATCCCGCCGACACGGACCGGCAATGGCTGGTCTTCGACGGGCTGGACACCTACGCGACGATTTACCTGAACGGCGAGGAGATCGGCAGCCACCAGAACATGTTCGTCCCCGCGCCCTTCGAGGTCACCGGCAAAATCCGGCCGGGCGAGCCCAACACGCTCGCCATCCGCTTCGATCCCGTCCTCGATCGTGTGGGCGATCGAGAGGTGCCGGGACAATGGGGAGGCTACGGCCCGGAGCGCGTGTGGGTGCGCAAGGCCCAATGCCACTTCTCGTGGGACTGGGGGCCGCGCCTGGTGAGCGTGGGGCTATGGCGAGGCGTCCGCCTGGAGGGATACCGCTCGGCGCGGCTGAAGGACGTCTTCTTCCGCACAGAGGAGATCGGCGCCGACCGAGCGCGCGTGCGGATCACGGTGGAGGCGGACGCATGGGACGAGACGGGCGAGCTCACGGCCGTCGTCCAGTTGATCCGGGACGATCAGTGCATCGCGGCAGAGGTCCCCATCACCAACGGGGTGGCTGACGTCACTCTGGACGTCGCCCATCCGGCGTTGTGGTGGACCCATGACCTGGGCGATCCGGCCCTGTATGACCTCTCCGTCTCCCTGCGGAGCGGTGATGAGACGCTGGACACGCATCAGGAGCGCGTGGGCATCCGCACCATTCGCGTGGACCAGTCGCCCGATCCCGAGGAGCCCGGCACGAAGTTCTTCACCTTCGTGCTGAACGGCGTCCCCATCTTCGCCAAGGGGGCGAACTGGATTCCGGCCGATTCCTTCATCTCCCAGGTGACGGAGGAGCGCTATCGGGAGCTGCTGGAGCTGGCCGTCGAAGGGAACATGAACATGGTGCGGGTGTGGGGTGGCGGACTTTACGAGAAGCCCGCCTTCTACCGCCTGTGCGACGAGCTGGGCCTTCTGGTCTGGCAGGACTTCATGTTCTCCTGCGCCCGCTACCCCGACTACGACCCCGACTTCTACGCCGAGGTCGAACGCGAGGCCAAGCTGGTCGTCCGCCGGCTGCGCAACCACCCCTGTCTGGCGCTGTGGTGCGGCAACAACGAGAACGACTGGATCGAGGACATGGTCTACTGGCAGGAGCCAGGCCACGACTTCCCGGGGCGCAAGATCTACCATGAGCTGTTGCCGCGGATCGTTGGGGAACTGGATCCCACCCGGCTCTACTGGCCGTCCAGCCCCTATGGAGGCAACGACCATAACGACGAGCGTGAGGGGGATCGCCACAACTGGCAGGTATGGCACGGGGCCGTGTACCCGCGGCGCTTCGGCGAGCAGCCGAAGCGGGACTTCTCGCCGGCCGGGGTCTCGTTCCGCCACTATGCGGAGGATCCGGCCCGTTTCATCAGCGAGTTCGGCATGCATGCCGCCCCGATCCTGGAGACGCTGCGCCGCAACGTGCCGCCGGACGAGCTGTACTTCGGCAGCGAAGGGCTGCTCTACCGCAACAAGGACAACCCCAAGGACAAAGGCAACAACTTGATGCTGGCGCACACCGGCCTCCCCAGGGACCTGAACCAGTACATCGACTTCTCGATGATCGCTCAGGCCGAGGGGTTGAAGTTCGGGATCGAGCACTATCGACGCCGCAAGCCCCACTGCTCCGGGACGCTCTTCTGGCAGCTAAACGACACCTGGCCGGGGCTGAGCTGGAGCGTGCTGGACTACTACGCCTTCCCCAAGGCGGGCTACTTCTACGCCCGCCGGGCCTATGCCCCGATCATGGCCTCCTTCAAGCGGGAAGACGACGGCGGCTACAGCCTCTGGATCGTCAACGACACGCTGGAGACGGTGACGGACGAGATCACCTGGGGGATCGCGGAGTTCGACGGGACCGTACTCCGACAGGAGACTACAGAGGTGACGATACCGGCCAACCGGTCACAGCAGGTAGCGCGCCTGCCCGCCGATGCGATCCCCGGCGATCCCCAGCGCACTTACCTGTTCGTGCGCTCGGGCCAGGGGCGCTTCCCGGACAACCGGGAGTTCCGCGTGGAGGTCAAGGATCTGGTCCGCCCGCAGCCGTCGCTCGCCGTGGGGATGATCCAGGACGAGGAGACGGGACGCATCACGGTGCGGATCGGGAGCGACGTGTTCGCCTACTTCGTCAAGCTGATCGTCCCCATCGAGGGGACGCGCTTCAGCGACAACTACTTCGATATCTTCCCCGGAGAGGAGCGCTTGATCGAGATATGGAACGCGGCGGGACGCCCCATCTCCCCGGCGGATATCGAGGTGTCCTCTTTGGATAGCGCATGAGCGACGACGAGGGGCACGCCCCTCCCACGATCATCGCGTGAGTCACACACGGCGGACGAGAGGCGCCGCACCCAAGCGCCCCTCGTCCGCCCGTTGCGAGGGCCACTCCATATCCCAGGAAGGTCGAAAGCAAGGATCGGCTCGTGAACGAGTTTGATTCCGCCGTTTACGAACAGGAGATCGAGCGCCACCTGCGCTGGAACATGATCGTCAACGCGCTGGATGGGGCGTTCTTCTGGTTCGCGATGACCTTCGCCTCCACCAGCACCATCCTTCCCCTGTACGTCAGCCATCTGACGAGCTCCAAGCTGGCCATCGGGCTGGTCGCGGCCATCCCGAGCATGGGGTGGCTATTCCCACAGTTGCTGACGGCGCCGCTGGTGGAGCGCATGCCCCGCAAGAAGCCGTTCCTCATCTGGACCAGCCTGGCCACCGAGCGCGCCGCGTTGCTGTTCATGGCCATCAGCGCGTATTTCCTCAGCAAGTCGTCCCCCCGGCTCGCGCTGCTCCTCTTCTTCGTCACGCTGATCTGGCACGCGTTCGGGGCGGGGACCATCGCCACGGCCTGGCAGGACATGATCGCAAAGGTCATCCCGGTTCGATGGCGCGGCCGCTTCTTCGGCGTGACCAATTTCCTCGGCGCGGCCATGGGCGTGCCCGGCGCCGTCGTCGCCACGGCGATCCTGGGGCGATTCCCATATCCCGTCAACTTCGCGCTCTGCTTCTTCCTGGCCTTCGCCGGGAGCACAGCCTCCTGGATCTTCCTCGCCCTGACCCGAGAGCCACCCGGGCCAACGCGCCAGGAACGAGAGCCCCCCTCCCTCTATATCCGGCGGCTTCGCCGGATCATCCACACGGACGCCAACTTCGCCCGATTCCTGCTCGCCCGGATCATCGGCACGCTGGGCAGCATGTACGTCGGCTTCATCGCCATCTCGGCGGTGCAGCGCTTCGGGCTGCCAGACGAGGCCGCGGGACAGTTCACCGGGTTCATGGTCGCGGGTCAGCTCATCGCCAACCTGATCCTCGGCCTCATCGCCGACCGGTGGGGGCACAAAATCGTCCTGGAGATCGGGAGCCTGTGCAGCGCGACATCGGTCGCGCTGGTCCTGTTCGCGCCCACCCCCCTGTGGGTCTACCTCGCGTTCGTCCTGCAGGGGGTGACCGTCGCCACATACCTGCTATCCGGCATGAGCATCACGTTCGAGTTCAGCGAACCGGAAGAGCGTCCGACCTACATCGGCCTGGCCAGCACCATAGGAGGTATCTTCAGCGGCGCGGCGCCGCTGGTAGGAGGCTGGCTGGCCGGCCAGCTCGGATACGGATGGCTCTTCGGCCTCTGCCTGTTCATCACCCTGGTGAGCTTTTCGCTGCTCCACTGGCAGGTTCAGGACCCTCGCTTCGCCCGGCCGGGACAGCCCGGCATCCAGACATCACCCACAGGAGTGAGCTAAGATGCAAGCGATGGTTTTCGAGAACCCTGGCGTTCTTCACCTGATGGAGCGCCTGCAACCGACGCCGCAGGAGGGCGAGCTGCTCGTTCGCGTGCGCGCCTCCGGCATCTGCGGGACGGATCGGCACATCTATCACGGCGAGGCCCCCGCCCGGCCGCCGGTGATCCTCGGCCACGAGTTCGCGGGCGAGGTCGTGGCGGTAGGGCCTGGCGTGACGCCCGACTGGATCGGGCGCCGCGTCGCCATCGACCCGAACATCTACTGCGGGCAGTGTGACCCCTGCCGGGATGGGCGCCCCCAACTGTGCACAAGCCTGAAGGCCATCGGCGTGACCTGCGACGGCGGCTTTGCGGAGTTCTGCGCCGTGCCGGAGGCGCAGGCCCTCCCCCTCCCCGATGGCCTGAGCTTTGAGGAGGCGGCGATGGCGGAGCCGGTGGCCTGCTGCCTGCACGGCATCGACCTGGCCGAGATCCGGGCCGGACAGACGGTGGCGGTGCTGGGGGGCGGTGCCATCGGCCTGATCCTGGCCCAATTGGCCCGGGCACAGGGAGCCGCCGAGGTGGTGGTCAGCGAGCCAGCCGCCCCTCGACGCGAGATCGCCTCAACGCTGGGCCTGGAGGCCGTACCCCCCGAGGCGTTGAGGGATCGACTGCCCGCAGGTGTGGACGTGGTGATCGAGGCCGTGGGCGCCACGGTGACGGCCGCGCAGGCGTTGGAGATCGCCCACAGGGGCGCCATGATCCTCTTCTTCGGCGTCACCCCCATGGGGCAGAAGATCGAGGTCGAGCCATTCCAGGTGTACCAGAAGGAGCTGACCATCCGGGGGTCGGCCCTCAACCCGTTCACACAGCGGCGCGCGCTGGCCCTGCTGGGCAGCGGCCGGGTGAACGTGGCGCCGTTGATCACCCACAAGATCGGGCTGGAAGACCTGGAGCGCACGCTGGCCACGCCCGCCCCTCCCGAGATGGTCAAAGCGATGGTGGTCCTGGCATGACGGCACGCCGTGTGCGGCATAGTCAGTTGACACGCCATCGGGTCCATGATAAGATGTAGGCGCTTCGACGGGCTTCTCCTGAGTCATCCGGGGGAGACTCAGGAGGCCCGTACTCTCACCGCTCTTTACAGGGCCTCCACACCAGGAGACTCGATCCTACTCAATACAAGACCCTAGGGAGAACGAGGAAAGGAGCTTTGCCATGCACGTTGGGTTCTACGGTCATGTCCGGCAGTATCACAACATCAAGTCAGAAATCGATGCCAAGATCCAAGAGGTGCTGGAGAGCGGGCAGTACGTCATGGGCCCCATGCTCAAGCGCTTTGAAGAGGAGCTTGCAGAATATTTCGGCATGAAGCACGCGATCGGCGTCAACAGCGGCACAGACGCTCTGTGGCTGGCCTTTTTGGCCCTCGGCATCGGCCCGGGCGATGAGTGCATCACCACGACGAACACCTTCTTCGCCACCGCCGAGGCCATCTGGTTCACAGGCGCAACCGCCGTTTTCGTGGATACGGATCCCCGCACCAACTGCATCGATCCCTCCAAGATCGAGGCCGCCATCACGGAGAAGACCAAGGCGATCGTCCCCGTGCATCTCTACGGCCAGTGCGCCGACATGAAGGCCATCCGCAAGATCGCGGACAAGTACAATCTGTACGTGATCGAGGACAACGCCCAGGCTTTGGGCGCGCACGGAGACGGCTTCAAGATCGGCGAGCTCAGCGACGCGGTGTGCACCAGCTTCATCATCCAGAAGAACCTGGGCACCTTCGGCGATGGCGGAGCGGTCATCACCAACAACGACGAGATGGACCAGACCATCCGCAAGCTGCGCAACCACGGCTCTCTGAAGCGATCCTACCACAGCCCGGGCTTCAACAGCCGCCTGGACGACATCCACGCCGGAGTGCTCAGCGCCAAGCTGAAGCACATCGATGAGTGGAACGACCTACGGCGCAAGTGGGCCGCCCGCTACACCGCCGGGCTCCAGGAGGCGGAGAACATCGTCCTCCCGTACGAGGCGCCCGGATACCGCCATGTCTATCACCTCTACGTGATCGAGACCCGGCGTCCCGAGGATCGCGACAAGCTGCTGAACTTCCTGATCGAGAATGGCATCGACGCGAAGACCCACTACCCCATCGCGATCCATCAGCAAGAAGGGTACCCTTGGGACAAGTCCGCCCGCATCGTCGGCCCTCTCACCAACTCCGAGCGGAACGCGGCGTGCTGTGTCTCCCTGCCCATGTACCCCGAGCTGACGGAGGAAGAGGTGGACTACGTGATCGCCAAGGTTCTGGAGTGGGACCAGGCGAACTCGTAGCCCGGCAAGCGAAGAGGGGCATCGTAGCACCAACAGCCATCGAGGTAGGGGCGCAAGGCCTTGCGCCCCTATTGAGTTCAAGGAGGAGTACGGATGAGTGAGAAGTATCGCGTCGTTGTGATCGGCATGGGGAAGCGGGGGATGCACCATGCCATGGCCTTTCATGCCAACGAGCGGTTTGAAGTCGTGGGCATCTGCGACATCGACACCTCGCGACTGGAAGCGGCCGCCGCGCAGCTCGGGAACCCCCAGACCAGCACGGACGCCGCCGAGTTAGCCAACGCGCTCAAGCCGGACGTGTTCTGCTTCGCCACGCTGCCCAACCTTCGCCTGGAGATGGTCAAGATCGGCGTGGAGAGCGGCGCCAAGCTGATCGCCTTTGAGAAGCCCGTCGCTTTGTCCAGCGCGGAAGCCATGGAGATCAAGAAGCTGTTGGATGACAATGGGGTGAAAGCCGTCGTCAGCCACCAACACCGCTACGGCGATCACTATAAGAAGGTCAAGGAGATCATCGACAGCGGGGCGTTGGGTCGGATCCACACGGTGTACGGCACCGCGACCGGGTGGATGATGCACATGCTGAGCCACCTGATCGACTATATCCGCTGGTACAACGACTATGCGGAGGCCGAGTGGGTGATCGCTCAGGCGGCGGGCCGGGGCAAGCTGTCCGACATGCACCCCTCCCCGGACTACATCGCGGGATTCGTCCACTTCGCCAACGGCGTGCACGGCGTCCTCGAGTGCGGCGCCGGGGCCCCGGATGTGCCGGAGGTGGACTACTGGTGGCGCAAGAACCGCATCGGCGCGCAGGGCACCGACGGATTCGCCGAGGTCCTGACCGGCGGCGGCTGGCGAGCGGTGACCAAGACGGGGTCCTCCTCAGGCGAGGGGAACATGGACTATGAGCACGACATGCCCCCGTATATCCAGGACATCGCCGACTGGCTGGATGACGAGAGCAAGGTGCATCCGTGCAACTTCGAGAGCGCATACAAGGGGCACGAGATCATGATGGCCATGTGTCGCTCGGTCCTCGAGGGCGGTCAGGTGGCGCTGCCGCTCACAACCGGGATGGACGAGATCCAGGCCCTGCGAGAGAAGCTGCCGGACAAGCCCGTGATCCTCTCCATGCCGGAGAACGCGAAGGAGTATGGCTGATCGGGTGGCACGACCCCAGCCGACGCAGGCCGAATCTCCCATGAGATGCCGATTATCCCTCGGGCGGCGCGCACATGCGTCGCCCGATCTGTGAGGTGAGATCCCCGATGTCGTTTCTGGAACGTGAGATCCACGAGCAGCCGGCCGCCATCGCCCGTCTTCTGGAGGCTACCCGCCGGACGACGGAGGAGCTGGCGGCGGCCATGCGCGAGCGCGACGTTCGCTACATCATGATCGCGGCTCGCGGCACCTCGGATAACGCGGGAACCTATGCGAAATACCTCTTCGCCGCGTTCAACGGACTGCCCGTCGCGATGGCCACTCCCTCCCTCTTCACGCTCTATCGCAACCCACCCCGGCTGCGCGACGCGCTGGTGCTGGGCATCTCCCAATCGGGCCAGTCGACCGATATCGTCGAAGTGATCCAGGAGGCCGCCCGCCAGGGCACATTGACCGCCGCCATCACGAACGATCCGGACTCCCCCCTGGCTCAGGCCGCCGACTTCGCCTTGGACCTGAACGCGGGGCCGGAGAAGGCGGTGGCCGCGACCAAGACGTACACCACCTCGCTGACCATGCTGGCGCTGCTCTCGACCGTGCTGGCCGAGGACGAGGAGCGGCTGGCCTGCCTGGAACGGCTGCCGGACGATATCGCCCTGACGCTGGAGATCACGGAGGAGATGGTCCGGAAACGGGCGGAGCGCTATCGCTACATGGAGGACTGCGTGGTCATCGGCCGCGGCTACAACTACGCGACCGCCTTTGAGATCGCTCTGAAGCTGAAGGAGCTGACCTACGTCGTCGCGGCCCCCTACTCATCGGCCGACTTTCAGCATGGCCCCATGGCCCTGATCGATCCGGGCTTCCCGGTGCTGGTCATCGCGCCGGACGGTGTGCTGTTCCCCAACACGATGGCCTTCCTGAGACAGCTGCGGAAGCGAGACGCGGAGATCCTGGTCATCTCGAACCAGTCCGAGGCCCTGAGCATGGCCCAGACCCCCATGCCGCTGCCGACCCGGGTGCCCGAATGGCTCTCGCCGGTGACGGCTGTGATCCCCGGACAACTGCTGGCCTTGCACCTCACGCTGGCCAAGGGCCTGGACCCGGATTCCCCCCGAGGGCTCAAAAAGGTCACGGTGACGGAATAAACACAGGGCCCCGGCTAGCCGCTCGGGGCCCTGTCCGTGTCCGGGCTTCCCTCCGCCCACACCCCCGCGAGCTCCGCCCAATCCACGTGCGCGGTCAGATCCAGGGTCAGCGGCGTCACCGAGACCACCCGATCCCGGGTGAACGCCCAGATGTCCGAGTCCGGCTCCAGCCGGTCCCACTCGATATGGACCTCATACGCGAGCCGCCGGGGAACGCCGAAGCGCATCTCCTTGTGCGGGATCGAGCGGTAGTATGATTGCATGGACTGTCGAGTGACCCGCCACGGCGTGCGCGGTGTAGCCGTGGCGGGGATGTCCACCTTGATCGCCTGCACCCGGGCGGGCAACCCGCGCGTCAATATCCCCTCCGCGAAGCGCCGGGTGAAGTGAACGGCCACCGACCAGTCGATGCGATCGCCGGAGTGGTGATTGAAGTGGAAGGCCACGGGCACCTCCAGCGACACCGCCAACCCGGGCACCCCCATATCGCCGGCCTGCAACGCCGCCCCCACCGTGCCGGAGACGAAGGCGCTGGTCCCCAGGTTCTCGCCGTGGTTGATACCCGCCACCACCAGCGCAGGCGGCCGTTCGGCCAACTCCAGGATGCCGTGTAATACCGCCTGAGCCGGGGTGCCGTCGATGGCATATGCCGTGTAAAGGACGTCATCGACTTCCAGCGAGCGCGGGGTGATCGCGCAGGAGGAATCCCCCGGCAGGCTGCGCCCCATGCCGCTCTGCTGTCGCACGGGCGCCACAATCAGCAGCTCGCCTAAGTCGCACACCGCGCGTATCGCGGCGGCCAGGCCGGGAGAGGCCCACCCATCATCGTTCGTGATCAGGATCAAGGGAGGATTCATACGAACATGCCACGCAAGAATCTCTTCCGACGCACACGGGCTACGCGATGAGGCGCGTCAGCCATTCCTCAACGGCCGCATGATACAGATCCGGCCGGGTCAGCAACCCCAGATGTCCAGAGCCAGGGATCTCCCGATACGTGCCATCCCGCACGCCCTCCGCGATCTCGCGAGCCCAGTCGCGCCCCGTCATCGTATCCAGCCGGCCACGCAGCACCAGAACGGGAGCTGAGATCTCCCCCAACCGGGCGCGCAGGTCCGTGCTCACGATCGCCCACGCCCGCTCCCAGATGGCACGCCAGGACATCCGCCGCGTCGAACGCTGCACATATTCGATGGCGATCTCCCGCCCGGGCGAGTTCTCGTACAGGCCCGCGTTGCGCGCCGACAGCCATCGGGCCATCGCCCGGCCCAGGCTCGGGGGGACGGCCCGCGTCGATGCGGCGGCCAGGAGCAGGGCCGGGAATCCGGCCAGCGACCAGACGTGAGCGAAGTCCCAATGCGCCAGGGGATTACACAAGATCAGTCCCCGCACACGCCCCGGATGATCCAACGCAAACTGCAACGCGATCATCCCCCCCATGGACTGGCCCAGGATGAGACAGGGCTCCTCCACCCGCCAGTGCACCAGAAGATGGGTCAGGTCGGCCGCGTAGGGCTCGGCCGAGGGAAGCGTGTGGGCGGGCAGCCGCTCTCGCAGATCGACGGCGATGACGCGGAAACGACGGGAGAAATACGGGATCTGGGCGGCGAAGATCTCCTTATCCCCGGCGAAGCCCGGCAGCAGGATGAGGGTGGGGCCCTCGCCCACGTCCAGGTACTCGACCGTTTGGCCGTCCTCCAGGGAGGCCCGCCGAACGGGATAGGGGGAGCCATCCGGTCGTCGCAGCACGAGGCGGGGCGTCCGCAGATTGGCCCGGTGGATCCACGCCGCGTAGAAGCCGCCGACGAACCCCAACAGGAGCCCCCGAGCCCAGGATCGTGTCCTTCGCTTCATGCCTCGCGTTCCTGTCACGAGCGGGCCGACCTCAACGAGCGGTTTAAACCTCGATGGGCTCGCTCAGGAACCCCACGATCAGCCGAATGGCGTTCTGCACATCGCCGTAATCCACCATCTCCGAGGGGGTGTGCAGATAGCGCGTCGGGATGGAGACGCACCCTGCCGGCACCCCCGCCCGGCTGATCTGGATCGTCATGGCGTCCGTCGTGCCGAGCTCCAACACCTCCAGCTGATAGGGGATCTGCAGGCGCTCGGCCGTCTCCACCAGGCGATCCTTCACCCCGGGATGAGCCAGCATCCCTCGATCCTTGACCTTGATGGCCGGGCCCACGCCGAGCTGTACCGGACGCCTTTTCGCCTCCGGCGTGTCCCCTGTGGCCGTCACGTCGATGGCCAACGCCAGCTCCGGCTCCACACCAAAGGCCGAGGTCGTGGCACCGCGCAGACCTACCTCCTCCTGGACGGTGAACACCCCCACCACCTCATGGGGGGTCTCCTGAAGCTGTCGCATCACCTCGATCAGGATCGCACAGCCGATCCGATCATCGAAAGCCTTGGCCACCATACGACCGCCCAGATCGGAGAACTCTCGCCAGAACACGGCCGGATCACCGACTTTCACCGGGCAGTCCTCACGGGAGGCGGCGCCCACATCGATGAACATCTGGTCCAGACGAGGATTCCCCTCCGCCTTCTCCTCCCGATGAATGACGCCCACCCGGCCATCCCGGAACCGCACGCGCGCGCCGCGCAGGTTCAGAGGATGCACGCCTCCGAGGTTGGTGAAGCGCAGGAATCCCTTCTCATCCACATGGGTCACCATGACGCCGATCTCGTCCATGTGCGCGGCCAGCATCACGCGCCGCCCGCCTCCTTGACGGGTCGGCCTCTTCACGGTGATCAGATTACCCAGCGCGTCCACGCGCCACTCGTCGACCGCGTCGGCCACCTCGGCGAGGATCTGCTCTCGCACCTGATCCTCATAACCGGATGGTCCCCATGCCTCCACCAGTTGCTTGATGAGATCCTTCACCGGACCGCTCCTTATCGCGCTCTCAACGTTAAGATAGTGATGAGGGTACCCCTCATAATCCACATTCAGCGGTACAGAACATGGCCCTGTATCTCCGGAGTGGCTCGGAGGGACTACCGCCCCTCCGAAGAACTCTATTTCCGGCCCCTCACCTGCCCCGTGGGGCCGGAGGCCACCGGCCAAAGCCCCAACCAGGTAGGGAAAAGGCGAGAGAAAGCGTTTTTCTGAAGGAGGCGACACGTGGGTTTTGCGGCGGCGCAGCGAAACTGCGCCGCCGCAAAACTCCCTATCAGCGCTCCAGCACGGCGGGGGAGAGCCGGCGCAGCGCCGCCTCCATGAGCTGCACAGTCCACTGGAGGTCCTGCTTATCCAACAGGGACGCCGGGCCATGGATGTATCGGCAGGGCACGGCCGCGACCGCGCTGGGCACCCCTTCGCGAGCCAGGTGAATGCGCCCTGCGTCCGTGCCGCCCACGCCCGGCTGCTTCAACTGGTACGGGATGCCCTCCTCCGCCGCCGTCTCGATCAGGAACCGCAACAACCGAGGGTCGACGAAAACGGAACGATCCATCACCGTCAACGCCGGCCCCTTCCCCAACTCCGTCGTCGGGCTTTCATCCTTCTCCTTGGGCAGGTCGTCCGCGACGGTGCCCTCCAACACGAAGGCGACGTCCGGATCGATCTCGTACGCGGCCACCCGAGCCCCCCGCAGACCGATCTCCTCCTGCACGGTGAACACGGCGTACAACTCCACCGGATATGGGCCAGCGGCGAGCAATTGGGCTAACACCGCGCACCCGGCCCGATCATCGAACGCCCTGCCCTTGACGCGCGGCCCCAGATCGGCGAAATCGGTCGCGAATACGGCCCGATCGCCGCGCTTGACCAGACGCCCGGCCTCCTCCTCGCTGGAGACGCCGATGTCGATGAACAGATCATCCACGCCTAGAACCCGCTTGTTCTCCGTCCCGGAAAGCAGATGGATCGGCTTCACGCCGATGACGCCGGGGAGGCCATCCTTGCCCACCCGCACCACCTTGGAGGGCAGAATGCGATCATCGATGCCCCCCACCTTACGAAAGCGAAGCCCGCCGTTCTTCTCCAGGCGGATGACCATGAGGCCGACCTCATCCATGTGAGCCGCCACCATCACCCGCATGGGATGATCCCCCGCAGCGTGGCGCACAGCGATCAGATTGCCCAGGGCATCCACCCGGATCTCGTCCACATGAGGCTCTATGGCCTCCCGCAGGATCGAGCGCACGGCCCCTTCATCGCCGGACACGCCAGGCGCCTCCGACAGGCGTTTTAACAGATCGAGGATATCCATGTCCCCCCTCACTCCATCTTCAATGCGTCGAGGAACGCGTCGTCCAGGCCAGCGATGAAGTGCGCTAACAGCCGACCAGCCCGCTGGATATCCTTCAACGACAGCGTCTCCACCGAGGTGTGCATGCTCCGCAAGGGGATGGAGATCAACCCGGTGGGAACCCCAGCTCGGGTCACCTGCATGGCCCACGCATCCGTCCCCGTCGCGGCCGGGATCGGATCCACTTGATAGGGGATCTCCTGCTCCTTCGCCGTCTCCTCCAGGCGCTCGAACACGGCGGGATGGATATTCGGGCCCAGCGCGATGGCCGGTCCTTTGCCCACTTCCACCGTCTCCGCGTCGCTCACCCCCGGCTGGGCGCCAAAGGTCACATCCAGGGCGATCCCCACCGTCGGCGTGATCGCGAAGGTGCTCGTGGTGGCCCCCTTCAGACCCACCTCCTCCTGGACGGTCGCCACCGCGTAGACGTCCCAGGCGTGTCGCATCCCCCGGAGGGCATCCAGGCAGGCCAGCACGGCCACCACACACGCTCGATCGTCGAACGCCTTGCCGGCCACAAGCTCATTCCGCAGCTCGACGAAGGGCCGATACATCGTGATCAGATCCCCGGTGCGGACCAGCTCCTCCACCTCCTCCGCGGGCAGGCCCACGTCGATCAACAGGTCCTCACGAGCGATAACCTTCTTTCGCTCGTCCGGAGGCAACACGTGCGGCGGCCGGCTGCCGATGATCCCCCGCAGCGGACGTCGCCCGTGAACCACGACCTCCTGCCCCAAGAGCACCCGATCGTCGAAGCCGCCCACGGTGGCAAAGCGGATAAACCCCTTCTCCACGCGGGTCACGATGAGGCCGATCTCGTCCATATGAGCCGCCAACATGACGCTGGGGCCGCGCCCCTGGGCGGCAGTCCCCCGGCGCAGCCCGATGATATTCCCCAACGCGTCGGTGCGGACCTCATCGACCCGATCGCTCATCTGCTCGATGACCCGGGTGCGCACCTCCTCCTCATAGCCAGCCACACCGCTGGCCTCCGAAAGCTGCTGCAACACCGACTTGACGTCCACGCTTGACGCCTCCTTGGATCTCGACTCAGAGTGTGTCTGAAAAATGCTGTTGCTTCTGCTGGGGGGGAGGCTCGGAGGGGCGGAGCTCCTCCGGAAAAAGCCCTTTTTCTGCCTTCAACCTGCCCGGCCTCGGCCTGAGTCCTTCAGGGAGGGCCGAGAAAGGCAGGTGCAGGCCGGAAAAGTGGGATTTCCGTGGAGGGGAGGACCCCTCCACACCTCCCCCTGTGGAGCTGGTCGTTG
>JAADGJ010000113.1 GCA_013152435.1 Chloroflexota bacterium
CCCGTCTCCCCTGTTACAGTGCTGGTAGGCCTTGTACGAAGTGGCGAAAATGCTCACGAAGGAAGTGGTACGTCAACCGCTCGTCAGAGCTCAACTCCCACACCTGCCGACAAATGGCCAGAATCCGGGTCTTATGCGTGTTCACCGTGCTCAACGAGATCACCAGGCGCTCAGCGACCTGTACGGGCGACAGCCCATCGGCGAATGCTCGCAGGACCTCTCGCTCGCGTGCGGTCAGTTCCTGCCACACGCGTTCGCAACGAGAGCGATCTTTGGCCAGATCGGACATCCATGCGCTGACCTGCCCGCGCATCTGCGCCAGCTCTCGCAGCGCCGGGAACTGCGCTCCCCAGGGCAGCATCGGCACCCGCACCAGCCGTACGCCGTCCTCCGGCCGGGCGTGCATGATCGCGCCATCTCGTGCCCGCTCCAGGAACGCGGGGGGCGTGTAGATATGCCACACCTGATCCTGATGCCCGAAGTGCACCATCGCGGCCGACAATGCCACCAGTGCCAGGATCCGACGTCCCCCGGCGATGCACAGATGGATCGGCCGCTCGCTCATACTTTTCAACCCGGCGATCAAATCGTGCATGGCCCGCCAGGCCGCATCGGCGTCCACCTCCGACTGGATATCCTCCAGCCGGCGGCCATCTGTTCGTACTGGGACCAAACGATATCGACAAGGACGTCCCCTGTATCGCTCGCCGGCGAACTCCTCGCTCAGCCGTGCCAACGAGCGCCGCAGACGGTCGTCATCGGCCGAAAGATGTACGACGATCACCTCGCGCACGGGTTCACCCCGCGCCAGCAACGCGTCCAGGGCAAAGGTGACGACCTGGGGTTGTCCGCCTAGGGTGGCGATCAGCGTGCTTGCCATGTCCGAGCCCTTCATGTGACCTCCTTGCAGGAACTGGATGTGAATTCCTTCCGATGGTCTGCCGGGTCGTCTGCGATTACAATATGGCCGGGTGGTATGGGGATGGTTATGGCAGGTACCCGTCCAATTCCCTTCTTCTGGTAACCCTGTGGCGGGCTCATGAGTCTCTCGTGAGTGGCGGGCGCGATGAAGGGAGCCCGAGATGAAACGTCTCGACGGGGTAACCTGATGGGAGGAGATCGGTTCATGGAGTCTTTGCCTGCTGTCATGATCGGCGGCCCACCGCATTCGGGGAAGTCCACGTTAGCTTACCACCTATCGCAAGCCTTGCGCCAGCGCGATGTGGAACACTACGTCCTGCGCGCCGCGCCCGATGGCGAGGGGGATTGGTCGTACCAGACCGATACCAGGCTGGTGCGGGCGATCCGCGTGAAGGGCGAGTTCACGGAGATGTGGGTGGATCGCATTTGCCGTGATATCCGACAGCGCCATCTCCCCCTCCTAGTCGACGTGGGCGGGCTCCCCCGGGCCTCTCAGGAGATGATCTTCGATCATTGCACTCACGCCGTACTCCTCAGTTTGGATGATGGATCGCATGCTGCCTGGATAAGGCTGGCCGAGCGCCATCATTTGCTCCTTGTCGCCGACCTTCGATCGATTTTGGACGGCGATGACGTGATCGAGGCCACCTATCCCATCTTGCGGGGGACCATCGCGGGGCTGGATCGCTTCCTCCCGCGCCTGGGGAGGACGTTCGATGCGTTGGTGGACCGGATCGCCGAGTTGTTCGCATACGACCCGGCGGAGCTGCGCCGATTGCATCTGGCGCAGGCACCTGTGGAGATCGTGGTAGAGATGGAGCGGCTGGCGAAGGCTGTGGGAGCGAACCCTCACAACTGGCGGCCCTCCGAGCTTCCGGCTGTGCTGGAATATCTGCCCGCCAACACGCCGTTGGCCCTCTACGGCCGGGGCCCCGTCTGGCTATACGCGGCCATCGCCTGCCACGTCGGCACGGCCGACCTGTTCCAGTTCGACCCCCGCCTGGGATGGGTGATGGCGCCGACGCCGATCATCACCCCGCCGGTGCCACAGGCGCCTCTCCAGGCCGTCACCTTTATCGAAGGGGCGCATACCCGGATCGAGTTCATACTGCCCCATCACTATGTGGACTACCTGGAGCGGGAGGAGGTGACGGCGCCTCCGGTGCCGCAGGATCGAGGCGTGGTGCTCAGCGGTAAACTGCCCCATTGGCTGTGGACGGCATTGGCTCGCACGTACCGGCGGCTGCCCTGGCTGGCCATTTACTACCCCCAGCAGGAGGGCTCGGCCATCGTCGTGTGCTCCCGGGACGGATCCCGCCCGCCCGGCACGGTAATCCCGCTTTCTGGGACGACCAGCGGGGATCGTGGGGCGTCTGGTATAATGAGGCCGGCGCGCCGACGCTGGAACCTGGATGGTCGAAGGTGCGCCGACGAAGGAGGATAGTCCCACTGAGCGAAGGAGGAGCGCGTCATGCGATGGCACCACGAGCCGCCGGAGTGGCGGGTGGAAGGGAGCACGATCACGGTCACCGCCGGGCCGAAGACCGACTTCTGGCGGAAGACCCACGACGGGGGGATCCGGGATCACGGCCATTTCTACTATCGGCCGGTCACGGGCGACTTCACGGCCGAGGTCAAGGTGACGGGGCAGTACGCTGATCTGTACGATCAGGCCGGGCTGATGGTGCGCTTGAATGAGACGACCTGGATGAAATGCGGCATCGAGTTCGTGGACGGCGTGCAGCACGCCAGCGTCGTCGTCACCCGGGACTGGTCGGATTGGTCCGTTCTGCCGCTGGCCAACCCGCCTGCCATCTGGCTTCGCGTCGTGCGCCACGGGCCCACCGTGGAGGTGTTCTACTCACTAGATGGCGGGGAATACATCATGATCCGCCAGGCGTTTCTGACGGAGGAGCCCGCCGTGGACGTGGGGGTGATGATCGCCGCACCCACGGGGAACGGCTTCACGGCGACGTTCGAGGGGTTTTCTGTAAGGGGTGAATAGCGAATGGCGAAGGGCAGACGGGCCCCCGGGCCGGGGGATGCGCCTGGCTCGGGAGGCCTTGCCCCGCCTCCAGCCACCCCCGGCGCCATATCCCGCCCCTGCCCTCCTGCACCTTGCCTCCTGCATCCTGTATCCTGCATCCTGCATCTTGTATCCTGCTATATATCCACAAACTGCCGCTCGTAAAGCTCCCGATAGATCCCACCCCGGGCCAATAACTCCGTGTGGGTCCCTCGCTCCACGATCCGACCGGCCTGTACGACGCAGATCAGGTCCGCGTTGCGGATGGTGCTCAGCCGGTGGGCGATGACGACAGCCGTCCGCCCGGCCAGCAGCCGCTCCAGCGCGTCCTGGATCAACGTCTCGGTCACCGTGTCCACGCTGGACGTGGCCTCGTCCAGGATCAGGATGCGGGGGGCAGCCAGCACGGCCCGGGCGATGCAGATGAGCTGGCGCTGGCCCACGGAGAGGTTGACGCCGCCCTCCAGCACCTCCGTCTCGTAGCCGTCCGGCAGCGCCATGATGAACTCATGGGCGTTGGCCAGCCGGGCGGCCTCCTCCACCGCCTCGTCCGGCACGTCCGGGCGCCCGAACCGGATGTTGTCGGCCACCGTGCCGGAGAACAGGAACGGATCCTGGGGCACCAGGCCCATCTGCCGCCGCAGGGAACGTTGGGTGACGTCCCGCACGTCGATCCCATCGATGAGCACCGCCCCCTCGGTGACATCGTAGAAGCGGGCGATCAGGTTGGCGATGGACGTCTTGCCCGCGCCCGTCGGGCCCACCAGCGCCACCGTCTGTCCGGGCTCGATCGTCAGATTCACATCGTGCAACACGGGCGCGTCGCCCCGATAGGCGAAGTGGACGTGACGCAGCTCGATGCGCCCGGTGATGGGTGGCATCTCGATGGCATCAGGCCGGTCCTTCACCTCCGGCTCCGTGTCCAGCAGCTCCAGCACGCGCTCGCCCCCGGCCATGGCGGCCTGCAGCGTGGTATAGATCTGGCTCAGCTCCTGGATGGGCTGGAAGAAGCGGGTCACGTAGGCCAGGAAGGCCACCACCACGCCCAGGGTCAGGTCCTGTCGGGCCACGGCGAGCCCGCCGAACCACAGCACGATGCCCGTCGCCAGCATGCCCAGGAACTCGACGGAGGGGAGGAAGACGAAGGAGAGGGACATGGCGGCGATGTTGGCGTCCCGGTTAGCCCGGTTGACCTCGTCGAAGCGCTCCTGGGTGGCGTGTTCCTGGGCGAAGGCCTGGATCACCCGCATCGCGGCGATGTCCTCCGCCAGATCGCCCACGACGGCGGCGATCCGGGATCGGGTCAGGCTGAAGGCCCTTCGAGCCCGGCGGGCGAAGACGAGCGTCGCCAGTGCCATGAGCGGCAGCACGCTGAAGGTGAGCAGCGCCAGTCGGGGGCTCATGGAGAGCATCACCACGATGATGCCCCCCAGCACCAGCAGGTCGCCGATCAGCCGGATCAACCCCTGCGACAGCAGCTCGTTGATCACAGCCACGTCGTTGATGACCCGGGAGATGGTGACGCCGATGATGTGGGTGTCGTGGTAGCCCAGGGACAGCCTTTGCAGATGGCGGAAAAGCTGGGCCCGTAGAGTCGCCAGCACGCGCTGCCCGACCCAGGAGAGCAGGTATCGCTGCCCGGCCGAGGCCAGGTAGATGCCCAGGAAGACCCCGGCCGTCAGCAGGGCGATACGGGTCAGCCCGGCCGGGTCCCCCTGCACGATGTGCTGATCGATGGCCACCTTGATGAGATAGGGGGCGGCCAGGGTGAGGGCCGAGGCGATCAGCATCAGCGCGAAGGCGAGGAACATCCGTTGCCAGTGGGGGCGCAGGTAGGCCAGCAGCCGTGCCACGACGCGCCAGTCGAAGGCGCCTCTGTCGGCCTCCCCGCCCAGGCGGCGCAGGACGCCGCGCGGCCCCATGGGTGCGCCCGCTGCGCCGATGGAGAAGCTCATGATCCGCACCTCCGGGGGCATTTCGGTCGGGATGGCGGGGGCGGCATGTCCTCTTGCGGCCGTAACTGGCGGTAGTAGATCTCCGCGTACAGCCCCGATGTGTGCAGCAGCTCCTCGTGAGTGCCGCGGGCGGCGATGCGCCCCCGCTCCAGCACCAGGATCAGGTCGGCCATGCGCACCGTGCTCAGGCGCTGGGCGATGACGAAGGACGTCCGGCCTCGCATCAGCCGTTCCAGCGCCATCTGGATCAGCCGCTCCGTCTCCGTGTCCACGCTGGACGTGGCGTCATCCAGGATCAGGATGCGGGGGTCCTTGAGCAGCGCCCGGGCGATGGCGATGCGCTGCTTCTGGCCGCCGGAGAGGGTGACGCCGCGCTCGCCCACATGGGTGTCGTACCCTTTGGGCATGGCCATGATGAAGTCATGGGCCTGGGCGGCCCGGGCGGCCTCGACGATCTCCGCCTCCGTCGCGTCGGGACGGCCAAAGGCGATGTTCTCCCGGATGGTGGCGGCGAAGAGCGTCGTCTCCTGCAGCACGATGCCGATCTGCGATCGCAGCGAGTTGAGCGTCACGCGGCGGATATCGTATCCGTCGATGAGGATACGCCCCTCGGTGGGGTCATAGAACCGTGGGATCAGGTTGATGATGGTCGACTTGCCGGAACCCGTGGCGCCCAGCAGGGCGACCACCTGCCCGGGGTGCACCTCGAAGCTGATGTCCCGGAGCACCTGGTGTCGGCCGAAGTAGGCGAAGGAAACGCGCTCGAACCGAACGTGGCCGCTCACCGGCGGGAGCGGCACGGCGTCCGGCGCGTCCTGCACCTCTGATTCGGCGTCCAGGATCTCGAAGATGCGCTCGCCGGAGGCCACCGCCTGCGCGATGGCGGAGACGATCATGCCCAGGCGGCGCACGGGCATGACGAGCTGGCCCAGATAGGTGGAGAAGGCCACCAGCTCGCCCAGGGTGAGCTGGCCACGCACGACCAGGAGGCCGCCGTACCAGATGATGAAGACCGTTCCCACGTTCGCGATGAGATCCATGAGCGGGATGTTAAACGCCTGGAGATGGGCGGCCTGGGCGGCGAGGTTGAACCATCGGTCGTTCTCACGGTCGAAGCGGGCGATCTCCGCATCCTCCTGGGCGAAGGCCTTGACGATGCGAGCGCCGCGCAGGTTCTGCTCCAGCCGGGTGGTCAACACGGCCAGTTGCTGCTGGATGGCCAGGGAGAGCGGGCGATATCGGCGGCCGAAGTAGAGGGCCCGGTGGGCCAGCAGCGGCATGGTACCCAGGGCCAGCAGGGCCAGACGGGGGTTCATCCACACCAGCATCGCCGCCGTCCCCATCAGCAGCACGGTGCCGTCCACCAGCCGCAGGAAGGCACGCCCGGTGAGGAAGCGGATGCGCTCGACATCCTGGATCGCCCGGGAGAGCAGCTGCCCCGTCTCCGTGCGGTCGTGGTAGGAGAAGGAGAGGGTGGACAGCTTCCGGTGGATGGCGTTACGCAGGTCGTAGGCGACGCCCTGGGAGGCGATCTCCGTCCATCGCCCTTGCAGGAAGGTGAGCACGCCTTTGAGCAGCGTCACCCCGAGGAGGGCCAGCACGGACCACCCCAGCAGCCGTACGTTTCGGCCGCCGATGCCCTGGTCCACGATCCAGCGGATGAATTGGGGGATGGCCAGGGCCAGCGCGTTGATGCCCAGCAGCGTCAGGTAGGCGGCTGCGCTCAGGCGCCAATATGGGCGAAGATAGCCGAAGCAGCGCAATAGGGTGTGTGTGGCTCCTGGTTTGTGCAAGGGGAGCGGAGCCGGGCTCTCCTTCGTCGGCATGGCATATCTCCATGTGGATGATCGCCTGGGAGTCAACAGGAAGTGTAGTCCAGGGCCCGGGGCGTGTCAAGGCGTTTGCGCGTCGGCACTTGTGAAGGTTGAGAAATTGCTTCGATAGGGGTGCATGTGGCCGCTCGATCGCCAATTCCTTGCCTCCCGCTGCCGGAGCCGGATCACCTGGTCTCGACTCCTCCGTAGCTCAAGGAGAAGGGCAGATATGGAAATCTGCTCTCCCCTGAATCGCAAAGGTGACGTGGAAAGATACTCCGCCTCACCGCCGGATTGAAAAGCATCCTCACATCGGTAGGGCCTTTTCAAAGTCCAACGCCCATATTGGCATACATGGCGCCTGCAGGGATGAGGCAAGGTGTCGTGTCTGTATACGCATCTTCTCGGCTTCCCCCAGCACACGACGTGGCCAGACGTACCCCACCCCCCTGTCGTCCCCCCTCCCCGATTCGCTTCGCTGGGAGGGGGGACCTGGGAGTGGGTGGTGGCGGCGGCGCAGCTCCGCTGCGCC
>JAADGJ010000114.1 GCA_013152435.1 Chloroflexota bacterium
GAGAAGATGCGTATACAGACACGACACCTTGCCTCGTCCCTGCAGGCGCCATGTATGCCAATATGGACGTTGGACTTTGAAAAGGCCCTAGCCCCTCACAGGTCTAATGACGCTCGACCTCGCGTATGAACTCCCGAGCCAGATCGCGAAACGCCTCCGCCTGCTCATCCTGCGGGACCGTCCCCGCGTCGTCGATGACGTGCAGGCGAGCCCGCTCATTTCGCGTCAGGAAGCTCTGGGAGAGCGCCACCGGGACGAAATCTGCCAGCCGCCCCCAGACCAGACATACCGGCGACGCCAGGTTCCCGAAGGGACGGCGAACATCGCGGTTGAGCAGCCCTCCCAGAAAGGCGGCAGGGGCGAAACGGGCGCCTGGCTGATGAGCGGCCGCGTAACAGTGGTCGATCATCTCCTCCGTGACCAGGCTCGGGTTGGCGTACACACGATCGCGCAACACGTGCGCGATGGAGGCCCGCGAGACGAGCGCGTGGAACACGGCCTCGCCCAGGACCGGCGAGCGCAGCAGGGCGTGCAGAGAACGCTGCGCCTGTGTAGGCGGGGTATCCCACACCCCAATGCCCGCCGGACAGATCAGGACCAGCGACCGAAACAGATCGGGGGACGCCACAGCGGAGGCGATCGCGTGCGCCGCGCTGAGGGTGCTCGCGATCACATGTGCCGGCCGGCCGACCACATCCCGCACGAAGTCGGCGATCAGGGCCTCATAGAGCTCCCGCTCATACACCAGCGGCGGGCGAGCGGACAATCCATACCCCAACAGATCCAGCAGATACACGCGAAAGTCTTCGGATAGATAGGTGAAGGGAAGGCGCATCTCGTGAGCGGAGGCAAATGGATAGTGGCCATGCACCAGCACGACGGGAGGGGCCTCCTCCGGCCCGGCAACCCAGTACGCGACACGGAATCCACGCCACAGGTGCCGCTGCGTCTCCTCATGCACCGGGGGAAGCAACGGAGGAGCCGTCACGGACAGATAGGTGTTCACAGCGGCCAGCCCGCCCACACCCAGCGCCGCCATGCCCAGAAGCTTGCCGATGCGGATCCGAGCCATTTTCTCCTCCTCTCAGCGATCCCACACAAACGATCGCCAGTGACGGGCGATCCCCCACGTCACCTGGACATCGCCCGCGCCAGGAACCCCCATCCGGACCAACCGAAATAGACGGCAAAGGCGATCAGAAAGAGCCCGCACACGACCAGCGTGATCCGATATACCCGATCGCTGATCACGCGCCGCCCCGACGCCGTGGCCATGCTCAGAAGGCTCAGCCAACCCAGATCCGCGGTCCAATGCCCCACGACGTAGAAGAACGCCAGCGCCCACAAGCCATACGGGGCGACCCGCAGGATCTGGCTGGCCCCGAAGGTAGCCCACCAAAGCGACCAGTAAGGATTGCCGACGCTCATCAACACCCCGGCGGGGACCTGCCCCAGCCGCACAGCGCTCGGGGGCGACGCCGCGTGCGCATCCTGCAGGGACAGATGGCCGCGCCAGACGCCCGCAACCAGCCCATATCCCATCCACAGGAGCAGTACCCCGCCCGCCAGGCCGATCGTCCCGGCCACTACCGGCTGTTGGAGCCAGCTCCCCAGCCCATACGCGATGGCCAACACCAGGGCTCCCTCGATCAACCCGTGTCCCAGCGCCAGCTTGGGACCGCTCCAGAACCCGGCGCGGGCGCCCTCGCTGATCGCCAGCGCCGTGAGCGGCCCCGGCGAGAGCGCCCCCGAGAGGCTGATCACCCAGAATGCAGCGACGATCGCGATGAGTTCCACACACCCTCCTTCAGCTACCAGCTCCACAGGGGGAGGCGTGGAGAGGGCCTCCCCATAGCAGAAGTAACGGCGTTTCCCAGGTACGCTCTCAGACACACCCTCACGGGGCACGATCCGCTTGCCGGCTCAGATAAGCCACAGCAGCCCCGGCCAGGATTGCCGCGCCCAGGGGCAAAGCCTCCTCATCGAAATCAAATCGCGGGTGATGATGGGAGTAGGCCAGGCCGCGCTCGGCGTTCATCGACCCCAGGAAGAAGAAGCACCCCGGAACGCGTTTCAGGAACTCCGCCATGTCCTCCGAAACCATGGCCGGAGTCATGTCGCCCACCGCCGCATCGCCCAATACACGCCGGGCGGCCTCCGCCACGTACGAGGTGGCCACCGGGTCGTTGACCAACACGGGAGCGGCATGCTCCAGCTTCAGCTCGTGCGTCACCCCAAACGCCTGATCGATCCCCTCGATGATCTGGCGCAGCCGATCCAACACATGCGCGAGCATATCATCATCCAGCGTACGGATCGTGCCGCTCAGGTCCGCCCGACCGGGGATCACGTTGAAAACGCTCCCCGCGTGGAAAGAGCCGACGCTGAGAACTGCCGTCTGCGTGGGGTCCACATTGCGACTGACGATGGTTTGAACGGCGGTGACGAAATGAGCTGCGGCCACCAGAGCGTCCACCGTCTTATGGGGAAGGGCCCCGTGACCGCCACGCCCCTGAAACGTGAGCCAGAAGTGGGTGGCCGCGGCCATAAACGGCCCCGGCTGAACGACGGCGCGCCCAACCGGCAGGAGGTTCCAGAGATGCAAGCCGAAGGCCACCTCCGGCCTGGGGTCCTCCAACACCCCCTCGGCGATCATGGCGCGGGCCCCGCCGGTGGCCTCCTCGGCCGGCTGAAAGACGAACTTGACGCGGCCGGATAGCTCCTCGCGATGCCGGCTCAGCAACGTAGCCACGCCCAGGCCGATGGCCGTGTGCCCATCGTGACCACAGGCGTGCATCTTACCCGGCTCCTCCGAAGCGTATTCGACCTCGTTGGCCTCTTCCACGGGCAATGCGTCCATGTCAAAGCGCAGCATAACCGTCCGACCCGGTCGCGCCCCCTCCAGGATCCCGACCACGCCGGTCTTGCCCACGCCCGTCTGCACTCCCAAGCCCAATCTTTCCAACACATCGGCCACGATCGCGGCCGTTCGCTCCTCCTCAAACGCCAATTCCGGGTGGCGATGGAAATCCCGCCGCCAGGAGACGAGCTGATCCCGCAGCTCCTGCGCCTCTTCACGAAAATCAGACATAACCCCTCCAGAGGATATATTTCCAGGCGCCTTCCCAGACAGCAGCTCAAACCTGAACCGTGGTCCTTATGCGCCGCGCTCCACGCCGCGCATGAGCTGCTCCACCCGGCTGCCGCCCACGCTGAAGTATCGCGCTCGTGGATGGTGCACCACGATGGCGGCCGTGCTCTGCTCCGGCACCAGCTGATAAGCCGACGTCAGGCTCATCCCCAAAGCCTCCTCCGCCGGGAGCAGCCGGAACACCTGCACGTGGTCCTCCAGCTCGGGGCAGGCCGGGAACCCCCATGAGTACCGCTTCCCGCGGTCGCCGATGCCCAGCTCCTGCTTGATGCGACGGTGCAGCCATTCGGCTGTGGCCTCCGCCGTCTGCACAGCCAACCCGTGGGTATAGTAAGCCTCGCTGTAGTCCCCGGCGGCCTCCAGCGCGTCGAATCGCTCCGTCGCCTCCGGCCCCACCGTGACCACCTGGAGGGCTACCACATCCAGCCGACCGGAGTCAACGGGCAGGAAGTAATCGGCGATACACAGCCGATCGCCACCCTCCTGGCGCGGGAAGTGGAAGCGGGCGATCTCACGCGGCCGTCCCCCGCCGTCCTCCATCGCATCCTCCGGGGCATAGAGGATCAGATCGTCGCCATCGGACTGGCAGGGGAAATACCCGTATACGGCCTGCGGGCGCAGCCACCCCTGGGCCATCGCCTGGGCCTCCATGCGGGCCAGCCGCTGCTCGAACTGAGCCTGCAGCTCCTCCCATACCTCCCCATGCACGTTCTTCGCGCCCCAACTCAGCCGGAACAGCTCGTTCTTATCGATGAGCGGGAACACCTCCGCCAGCGGGATGTGCTTCAGGACCCGAGGCCCCCAGAACGGCGGCCTGGGAATGTCCACCTCCGCGCCGGCTTGTCGCTCCGTCGCCTCGCCCGTTCGCCGACTCATCGATTTGCTGACCCGCTGACTCGCCGATTCGCTCCCCCGAACCTCCCGCCACGCCTCAGCATGCACGCGCTCCAACAAGGTAGCCCGCTTCTCCTCGTCAACCAGCGCGTCCATGACCGCCAAGCCCTCGAACGCATCCTTGCAGTAGAAGACGCCCGGCTCATAAGGCACACCCTCCTCCACGAAGAGGATCCGATGGCTGAAGCGGCGGTTGATCGCCGCGCCGCCGATGAGGACCGGGAACTTCAACCCCCGCCGGTGTAGCTCCTGCACGCAGAGCGGCATCTGCTTCGACGTGTTCACCAACAGCGCGCTGAGGCCGATGGCCGTGGCGCCCACCTCCACCGCCTTGTCGATGACGGCGTTGATCGGCACCTGCTTCCCCAGATCGTACACCGTGTACCCGTTATTGGAGAGGATCGTCTTCACCAGGTTCTTGCCGATGTCGTGCACATCCCCATACACGGTGGCCAACACGACGGCCCCCTTGCTCGTCCCCTCGCGCCGCTCCAGAAACTGCTCTAGGTGGGTGACGGCGCGCTTCATCACCTCCGCCGACTGCAACACAAAGGGCAGGATAAGCTCGCCTGCTCCGAAGCGATCTCCCACCTCCTTCATGGCAGGCAGCAGGATCTCGTTGAGCACCTCCACCGGCGTATGGCGGGTGAGCGCCTCGTCGATCAGATCCTCAATCCCCTCCTTCCGACGATGGAGGATCTGCCAATGGATCCGCTCCTCGGCCGTCATCCCGGCGGTGGGATCCTCCGCCTGCTCCTGCTCCGCCGCCTGATCGGCCTGCTCGAAGTAGGCGATGTACCGCGCCAGCGCATCCGGCCGGCGGTCGAAGATGAGATCCTCCGCCAGCTCCCGCTCTTTCGGATCGATCTCCGCGTAGGGCGTGATGTGAGCCGGGTTCACGATGGCCATGTCCAGCCCGGCCTGCACGCAATGGTATAGGAAGACGGAGTTGAGCACGGCACGAGAGCGCCGCTTCAACCCGAACGAGAGGTTGCTGACGCCCAGGTTGGTGAGCACGCCCGGCAGCTCCCGCTTGATGAGCCGAATGCCCTCCATGGTCTCGATGGCCGAGCGGCGTAGCTCCTCCTGGCCGGTGGCCAGCGTGAAGGTGAGGGTGTCGAAGATCAGATCGGACGGCTCCAGCCCGTATTCGTTCACACAGATGTCGTAAATGCGCCGGGCCACCTCTAGCTTGCGCTGAGCCGTGTGCGCCATCCCCTCCTCGTCGATGGTGAGGGCGATCAGGGCCGCCCCGTGGGCCTTCGCCAGCGGCACCACGGCGTCGATGCGCTCCCGTCCGTTCTCCAGGTTGATGGAGTTGATGATGGCACGCCCTGGGTAGTTCTCCAACGCCACTCGCATCACCGCCGGCTCCGTGGTGTCGATGACCAGTGGCGCCTCCACGCTCTGGGCGAGCATCCGCACCACTGTGCGCATCTGCTCCGCCTCGTCAGATCGCTCCGTCAGCGCCACGCACACGTCCAGCAAGTGGGCGCCGCCCTCCACCTGCCCCCGAGCGATCTCCAGGATGGCGTCGTAGTCCTCGGCCAGCAGTAGCCGCTTGATCCGGCGGCTCCCCTGGGAGTTCACCCGCTCGCCGATGAGGGTGGGCGGCGGATCCTGGATCAAAGAGACGGCGCGCATGGCCGAGGAGGCCATCGGCACGCGCCTCCCCTCCCCGTCCCGAACGCGCCGCAACCGCGGCCAGCCGTCAGCACCCGGCACGAGTTCCAACCGCTGTTCAGGCCGCCGCTCTCGCCCTCGCACATAGGAGATGAGGACATCCAGATGCTCGGGCGTGGTGCCGCAGCAGCCGCCCACGACGTTCACGCCGAATTGGGCAACGAACGTGTGCAGATCGCGGGCCATCGGCTCCGGCTCCAGCGGGTAGACGGCGTTGCCGGAGCCATCGTTGATGGGGAGCCCGGCGTTGGGGATGATGGACACGGGCAGCCGGCTGTACTCACCCAGGTAGCGCGCCGGCTCATACATATGTTCCGGACCGGTGGAGCAGTTCAGGCCGAGCACATCCACGCCCAGGGCCTCCAGCGTCACCAGCGCTGCCGCGATATCTGTGCCCAGCAACATGCGCCCCGAGGTATCCAGCGTAACCTGCGCCTGAATGGGCAACCGGACGCCGGTCTCCTGAAACGCCTGTCGCAGCCCGAAGACGGCCGCCTTCAGCTCCAGTATGTCCTGGGATGTCTCGATGAGAAGCAGGTCGACGCCGCCCTGGATGAGCCCCACCGCCTGCTCGCGAAACACGTCGGCCAGCTCGGCGAAGGAGATGGCGCTAAGGGTGGGATCGCTGCTGGAGGGGAGCATGCCGCTGGGGCCGATGGACCCGGCGACGAAGCGAGGATGCTCGGGCGTGCTGAAGCGATCGGCCACCCGCCGCGCCAACTCGGCCGCGGCGCGGTTGATCTCCATCACGCGATCCTGAAGCCCGTACTCGCGCAGCGTGATGCGATTCGAGCGGAAGGTATCCGTCTCGATCACGTCACAGCCCACCGCCAGGAAGGAGGCGTGGATCTCCTCGATAACGTCCGGGCGAGTGATGACCAGATAATCGTTGCAACCGTTGTACTGCTCGCCGCCGAAATCCTCAGCGGTCAGGTTCAGGCGCTGGATGTTGGTCCCCATCGCGCCGTCGAAGACCAGGACCCGCCGCGCCAAGGCTTCTAAGTAACGGGTATGAAACTTAAAATCGGCCATACGATTTCCTCTGAGTCCCCCATACATCATCAGGAATAGACATCACTGCGCCGTCCAACCACCATCCACCACGATCACGGAGCCGGTCATGAACCGGGAAGCCTCCGAGGCCATGAAGAGCACGGCGCCCTGCAACTCCTCAGGGTCCCCCCATCGCCCCAGAGGGATCCTGCGTCGGAACGACTCATACGCCTCCGGGTTCTGCTTGAACATCTCGTTGATCGCCGTCATGAACGGGCCAGGACACAGGGCGTTCACGGTGATGCCATACGGTGCCCATTCCAATGCCAGTGTCTTCGTCATCTGGATCAGGCCACCCTTGCTGGCGGTGTAAGGAGTGCGATCGGCCAGGCCCACCAACCCCAATATGGAGCTGACATTGATCACACGTCCCCAGCGCTGGGCGATCATATGCGGCCCCACAGCCCGAGCGCACAGCCACGGGCCCGTCAGGTTGGTCTCGATGACCTCATGCCAGCTCGCCTCGTCCAGCTCCAGGATGGGGCCACGCCGGTTGATCCCAGCGTTGTTCACCAGGATATCCACCCGGCCCAGCGTCCGGACGACCTGATCGACCATGGCGTTCACCTGATCCGCCGAGGTGACGTCCGCCTGGATCGGGATGACGCGCCGCCCGGTGGCCTCCGCGATCTCCTGAGCGGTCGCCTCGGCCTCGTCCAGATGGCGGCTGCTGATGGCGACATCGGCGCCCGCACCAGCCAGGGCGGCCGCCATCGCCTTTCCCAATCCCTTGCTGCCCCCGGTCACCAGGGCCACCCGATCATCCAATCGGAAAAGGCTCAAAGGATCGAACACGGAATTCCTCCATACACAGAAGGGGATGGCGCCAGGCCATCCCCCTGATGCGCTCCCTCATGACGTCACAACAGGCAGGATGCCCGGCTCAACCCACCCTCCACGCCCCCTGAACGAGACAGCGAGAGGGAAGCGTTCGCCCTGCCGATCACCCACCATAGGACCACGGGGTATCCCGAAGAGCTAACGGTTTTCGGTCGGGCGACACGCCGCCGGCCACCACCTCCCCGATCACCAGCGCGTGATCACCGGTCTGGCACGCCTCCTCGACCACCTTGCACTCGATCCACGCGGCGGCATCCCGCAGGATCGGCACCCCCGCCTCGCTGAGCCGATAGCCATATCCGCCGACGGTCTGGGCCTCCGTGTCCGCCTCCACGAACTTGAAGAACGCGGAGGCCATTTCCTCCTGTCCCTCGCCCACGACGTTGATACAGAACTTCCCGGCCTGCTTCACGGCATCATAGATCCGGGTGTCCCGCTTCAGGCCCGCGGCCAGCAGGCGCGGCCGAAACGAAGCCTGCGTGACCCAACTCACCGTCGCCGCGTGGACCTCTCCATCAACGGCCGTCGTCAACACGTAAAGGCCATAGGTGATCGACCGCATCGCCTTCCGCACGTCATTCACAACTCCGCTCTCAGGGGTCATCTCCCATTCCCTCCATCGGTCATCACGTACAGTTCCTTTCTCAATCCGCATACCCGCAACGGGCAGGGGGATTCCGCAAACGATCCAGCAAGAGGGCGGCCCATCACCACAGGCTACGCCCCCGGCTGCGCCCCAGCGCATCCAGGATGGGCTCAGACCACTCAGGGACCAGGTCAGCCACCGCGCGTATCAGCCCGAAGCACCCGGCCAGCATCTGGTCGCCGTGGGGCACGGCGAAGTAAACCGGGAGATCACTATCCAGCAGCATCCCCCGCCGTGGGCCAGTGACCGCCAGGAAGTCAAGGGGCTGGGGCGTCACATCCAGCACCAGCGCCCCATGTCCATGCTCCGCGAACACACGCTCATGCGTGATGCTGCCGTCCGCCAGCGCATGCAGCCACCCTTCCAACGCCTCCCGGCTCAGCAAACCCGTGTGATGCTCAAACAGACGGATGATCTGCCCATCCCGGTATTGAAACGCCAGGCAGTGGAAGTTGCCCACGTTCACGATCTGGGCATCCGACCGCGAGCCCACCGCCGGATCCTCACGAGCGCCCAGAACGGCGGCCGGCGCCGTATCCATCACGTACACGGGCAGCCCGCTCTGCTCCACGGCCGTTCGGGCGACCGCTCGAAGCCGCGTCATGATGGCCGGGACGGCGTCCGCCGGGAAGGCGAACGTGGACAGCCGGCGATCAGCCCGCAGTCGCTCGGCCAGGTAGTCCAGCCGGAACTGGCGATCGCTGACATCCGGCGGGGCGTCACCATGATCGAACACGGCGACGGCCAGGGCGTCCGGCCGCAGATCGGCGCCAAACGCGGCGAAGGCCGCCCGGATCGCCCCGTAGTCCAGGTCTCGCATCTCCACGTGGGCGATGCCCTCGCGCCGGGCCAGCGCGGCCGCCTCATCCTCCGAGACGATCTGGACGCCCAGATCCCGCTGAACGGCCTCCAGGTCATCGTTGAAGGAGCGAGCCGCGTCGGGCGTGGCGAAGAGGGGCAATCCCGTCTCGCGATGATCCCTCGCCGCCCACGCGCTGGGCCCGCCCCCCATGATGACCCCGGTGAGGAGCACCCCATCCCGGCGGGCGGTCGCCTCCCGGATCTGCCGGGCCACTCGCAGCGTCGGCGACGGCATCACCATCTTCAGGTAATTCTCGGGATCCCGCCCGGCGTCGAACAAGAGGATGTCCTGGGTCCCGGTGCCCACGTCTACGGCCAGAATCTTCATCGCATGCGTCCTACAGAGGCTTCCCTCGCCATGAATCGGCTTCTCGGCGTTCGCATCTACCCCTCGCCGGCCAGATGTTGCAACGGATCCGGATGTCCGGCCGCCTGCTCGGCGTGATAGCTGGAGCGCACCAACGGCCCCGACTCCACCCAGCGGAACCCGCGAGCGATGGCCTCCTGCCGTAGCTCCTCGAACTCCGCCGGCGTGTAGTACCGGGCGATGGGTAGATGAAATCGGCTCGGCTGCAGATATTGCCCGACGGTCAGGATGTCCACGTCCTGGGCGCGAAGATCGTCCATGACCTGAAGCAACTCCTCCCACTCCTCGCCCAATCCCACCATGATGCCGGACTTGGTGAGCCCGTCGGGGACCATCTCCTTCGCCCGGCGCAGCAACTCCAGGGATCGAGGGTACTTTGCCTGGGGACGGACCGTCCGATATAGGCGGGGGACGGTCTCCACGTTGTGATTCAGGATCTCCGGCCGGGCATCCATTACGGTCTTCAGCGCGTCCCAATTCCCCCGAAAGTCAGGGATCAGGACCTCGATGGTGCAGCCAGGCACCAGCCTGCGGATCCATCGGATCGTCTCGGCGAAGACCCACGCGCCACCGTCCGGTAGCTCATCCCGATTGACGGAGGTGAGCACGGCATGTCGCAGCCCCATCGTCTGGATCGTCTCCGCCACCCGACGCGGCTCATCGGGGTCAAGGGGGGCCGGACGCCCCGTCTTGATCTTGCAGAAGCCGCACGAGCGCGTGCACGTATCCCCCATGAGGAGGAAGGTGGCGGTCCCACGCCCCCAGCACTCGCCGATGTTCGGGCAGCCGGCCTCCTCGCACACGGTGTGCAGCGAATGCCCGCGCATCAGCCCCTTGATCCGACGATAATTGGGCGTGTCCTGCACACGCACGCGCAGCCAGGGAGGCCGCCGTCCCCGGGTCAACTGCCCCCTTCGTCCCGCGGCGCCCCCCCTCCCACGACGAGAACTCCTTTCAGTCGGCATCATCCACCCTTACGCCTCACGCTTCACGTTTTACGTTTTACGCCTTACGTTTTACGCTCTCGCCTTTACGCTCCACGCACGCCCCCACGTCACATATGTATCGCCTGCCCCAGCACGGCGTGGGCGGCTTCCATCAGGCTCTCGGACAACGTCGGGTGCGCGTGCACGGTACGGGCGATCTCCTCCACGGTCAGCTCCCAGGTCCGGGCCAGCACGATCTCTGGTAGCAGCTCCGTCACCTCGGGCCCCACGAAATGAGCGCCCAGGATCTCACCGTATTTGGCGTCGGCGACGATCTTGACGAACCCCTCCCGCTCGGCCAACCCCAGCGCCTTGCCGTTCGCCTGGAAGGGGAACTGCCCGACCTTGACGTCGTGCCCACGCTCGCGGGCCTGGGCCTCCGTCAGCCCCATGGAGGCGACTTGCGGCTGGCAGTAGATACAACGGGGCATCCAGGTGTAATCCTCGATCGGCGTCGTCTCGTGCCCGGCGATGTGCTCGGCGGCGACGATGCCCTGGGCGGACGCCACATGAGCCAGCGGCATCTTGCCCGTCAGATCGCCGATGGCATAGATACCGGGGACGTTCGTGCGCATGTAACCATCCACCACCACTGCTCCCCGCTCAACCTGGACGCCGACCTGCTCCAACCCCAGATCCTCGGAGTTGGGCTGCACGCCGATGGCGATCAGCACCACATCCCCCTCCAGGGTCTGCTCGCCATCCGGCGACGAGACGCGCACCTTCACACCGTCGTCCGCGGATTCCACGCTTTCCACCCGGGTATCCGTGTGCAACTGAATGCCCCGCCGCTGGAAAGATCGCGCCAACGCTGCGCTGACGTCCTCATCCTCCAGCGGAGCAATGCGCGAGAGCATCTCCACAACGGTGACCTCGGCCCCGTACGTGCGATAGATATGGGCGAACTCCAGGCCGATGGGGCCCGCGCCCACCACGATGATGTGCCCGGGCACCTCCGTGCGCTCCAGCGCCTCCCGGCTGGAGATCACCCGCTCGCCGTCGATGGTCACGCCGGGGATGGAACGAGGTCGGGCGCCAGTGGCCAGGATGATGTTCTTCGCCGAGAGGGTCTTCCCCCCCGGCTCCACGACGACCTGCCCCGGGCCGACCAGCCGACCGGTCCCCTGCACGACGTCGATGCTGTTCTTCCGCATGAGAAAATTGACCCCGCGCACCAGCCGCTTGGACACCTCCCGGCTGCGCTTGATGGCCTGGCTGTAATCCAGCGTCAGATTCTCGAAGTGAAACCCGAACTCCTTGCCCCGTCCCAACAGGCTCACGACTTCCGCGTTGCGCAACAGGGCCTTGGTGGGGATACACCCCCAATTCAGGCAAATCCCCCCTAACGCCTCACGTTCGATCACGGCCACCTTCTGGCCTAACTGGGCGGCCCGGATGGCCGCCACATAGCCGCCCGGCCCCCCGCCGATGACGATGACATCATAGCTGTCGGCAGGCTGTGCCATGATACGCCTCCTCATCTGCTTGTATGATCCGAACCGCCTATCCTTCCACCTTCACAACGACCTTGTGGATCGCATCGGTTCCATCCGGGAAGACGCCACTCAGGAATCGCCCTCCACCGGCCCCCTGCATGACCCCATCCCCATCGGTGACGCGAACCTGAATCGTCGCTCGAGGGCCGGAGGGGGCCATCCAATCCCAATGCCACAGGGTCCACACGAAGGGCTGAAAGTCCGGGGTACGCACCCGCGTGAGCGTCGCCTCGTGCCATGTCTTCCCATCGTCCACGCTGACCTCCACCCTGGCGACGCCGGAACTTCCGGCGAAGGCTCGCCCCCGAATCCGGTAAGGCGCCTTCGGGATCTGCTCGCCGGACTTGGGACGCTCGATCTGGGAGTTGGGGCGGATAAACGCGTCGTTGCTCCAGCCCTTCTGCTCCCAATACCCCAGATGATGATTGGTGATCGCCTCAATGCTCACGATCCACTTGGGCTGCTTCATCCCGTACCGGCCAGGCCACAGCGCCCGCAGCGGGGCGCCGTTCTTGACCGGCAGCGGCTCGCCGTTCATGTTGTAAACCAACACGGAGCGCTCATCTCGCGCCAGGTCAACGGGGATGGCCGTGTGGAAGTCATCCGCCCCTCGCACGATCAGCTCCGTGGTATCGGGTTTGACTCCGGCCATCTCCAGCAGATCGGCCATCCGGACCCCCTCCCACACGGCGTTGCTGATCAGGTCGCCTCCCACCGGGTTGGAGATGCACTCCAGCGTGCGCATCTCCTGGACCCCGGGCAGGCTCTTGATCTCCTCCAGGGAGAGGCTCAGCTCCGTTTCCACGTTGCCGAAGAGCCGAAGCCGCCAAGCATCGACATCGATCCGAACCTCCGGCACGTTGTAATACACGGAATAAAAATCCTCGTTGTTGGTGACCCGAATCCCGTCCACAATGAGGCCTTCCTCGATGGAGCCGCCGACACCAGGGGGAGAGGTCACGGTCGGCTCGACGGGTTTGGGGGTATTCGTCGGCGAGGGGGGGAGTACGATACCACCGGGCTGACATGCCGCCAGCCACAGCCCGGCCAGTGAGCCGCCCATCGCTCGTAGCCATTTTCGCCGGGAGATCTTTCGCATCCTGCGCTCCTTTCTATCCATCACAACACGATCACCTTCATCCTCACTTCCGCATCGTCTCGTTCTCAATCCCAGTCTTCGCATTCCGCATCACGCATATGAGCAACAGCGTCACCACCAGACCTCAGAGCGTGTCCGAACATTCACCGGGCAGGCGAATCCTCAGACACCGATCCATTTCGCGCTTCACGTTTCCATGGGATGTCGCCCGCACCCCAACTTCACGCCTCCGGAAAGACCTTGCCCGGGTTCATGATCCCGTGGGGATCGAACACCTTTTTGATGCCCAGCATCTTCTCGATGGCCAGGGGCCCCAATGCCCCGGGGAGAAACTCCTTCTTCAACAACCCGATGCCATGCTCGCCTGACAGCGTCCCTCCCAACTCCACAGTCGCCTCGAACACGGCCTGGGCCGCCAGGGCGACCCGACGCATCTCGTCCGGATCTCGACGGTCACACATGATGTCCGGGTGCACGTTCCCATCGCCGATATGCCCGAACGTGGGGATCAGCACATCGTATTCCCGAGCGATGGCCTGGATCCGCCGGATCATCTCGGGGATCTTGGATCGCGGCACGGCGATATCCTCGGTCAGCCGGTTGGGCTTGATCAGTGCCAGCGCCGGGGACACACTGCGACGGGCCAGCCACAGCTTCTCCTCCTCCTCGGGCGTGGTGGCTACCTCCACCGGGTCGGCGCCCATCCTACGGCAGATATCGGCCACGCGATGGATCTGCGGCTCCACGGCTTCCGGCTCCCCGTCCACGGCGATCAGCATCAGCGCCTCCGCCTCCACGGGCAACCCGATCTGAAGCTTCCGCTCGACGGCCTGGATGCACGCCTGATCCATGAGCTCCGTCGTCAGCGGCAAGATGCCCGCGGAGAGGATCGCATTCACGGTATGGGCCGCGTCTTCCAGGCGCGCATACGCGGCCATAGCCGTCGCCCGCGCCGCCGGGGCGGGAAGCAGGCGCAGCGTGATCTCCGTGATCACCCCCAAGGTCCCCTCGGATCCAACGAAGAGCTGCGTCAGATTGTACCCCGTCACGTTCTTGATCTGCCGTCCCCCGGTACGCAGCACGTCCCCACCGGGCAACACGACCTCCAGGCCGAGCACGTAATCCTTCGTCACGCCGTACTTCAAGCAACGCGGCCCCCCAGCATTGGTCGCCACATTCCCCCCGATGGTGGACATATAGAGGCTGGCGGGGTCCGGCGGATAGATCAAGCCATACGGGCGCAGCTCATCTTGCAAGGTCTGATTGACGACGCCCGGCTCCACCACAGCCACCATATCCTCCGGGGAGATCTCCCGGATGCGGTTCATGCGGGCCAGGTTCAGGACAATGCCTCCCTGGGGCACCGATGCGCCGGCCAGGCCCGTGCCCGCGCCCCTGGGCACCACCGGGATACGCTCCCGGTTGGCGATGCGCAGCACGGCCGCCACCTGCTCCGTGGTCGTAGGATTGACCACCACATCTGGCTGACCTTCGGCCCAGGTCCCGTCGTACGAGTATACGATCAACTCCTCCGGCCGGGTCAGGACCCGCTCGGGGCCCAGCGCGTCCCGCAGCTCTCGCAACACGTGGGAGGGAATCGCCATCCTCACTCCTCGCTATCTCGCCCTGGAAGACTCGGCCCGGGCATACGCCTCATCCAACAATTGCGTGAGATGCCGCACCCGCACGGGGATCCCATGCTCACGAACGCCCATCTGGATCTGGAGCAGGCAGCCGGGGTTTCCCGTGACCACCGTATCCGCTCCTGTGCCGGCGATCTTCCGCACCTTGTCCTCCAACAGCCGATCGGCCATCTCCGGGTGGGTCAGATTGTAGATGCCCGCGCTCCCGCAACACCGCGTGCTGTCGGGCAAGGGCCTCAACTCCAGGCCGGGTATGCGACGCAATACCCGAACGGGCGGCTCCCGAACCCCCTGCGCGTTGGCCAAATGACAGGGCTCGTGGTACGTGACCGTACAGCGCACCTCCGCCAGGGGGACGGCATCATCCAGAACCTCGGCCAGCCACTCACTTACATCCCGCATACGGCGAGCCATGGCCAGCGCCCGCGGATAGTATACCGGATCGTCACGCAACAGGTGCGGGTACTCCTTGATCATTCCGGCGCACGCCGCGCAGTCCGCCACGATCACATCCAGATCCTGATACCGGGCGAACAGATCGATATTGCGGCGCGCCAGATCGCGAGCCATCCGCTTGTTGCCCTGATCGTCATGCGGAGCGCCGCAGCACACCTGTCCGGGCGGCGTCACCACCTCGCACCCATTGCGGGTCAGGACGCGCACCGTGGCCTGGCTGACATCGGCCAACACCTGGCTCATCATACAACCCAAAAAGAAGCCGACACGGTAACGACGCTCACCTTGCGCCGGCGTGACCTCCGCCAGCCGGGCGTGCAACGGCTGGGAGGGAAGCCGGGGCAGCAGCCCTTCCATATGAAACAAGGTATGGAAGGCCGGATGCCGGCCCTTCAACGCCCGCAGAACGGGGCGCACCACGCGGGGAAGCCCCAGCCGCTGATACAGGCGCGCCATCCTCATCACCGGCTCCATCGCACGCGCGGACGTGAGGAAACGGTCCAGCGCGATGCGCGCCCACCATGGACGCCCTGCCTTCACGGCGTAGGCCGCTCTCCCATCCAGGATCAGCTCCCCGATGGGTACTCCGGGAGGACACACCGTGTTGCAGGCCCGGCAGTCCAGGCAGTGATAGAGATAATCGGCGATGCTGGAGGTCAAATCCAGCTTCCCGTCCTCCACCGCTCGCAGCAACGCCAGCCGGCCGCGCGGGGACATCGTCTCCAGCGTGGTCTCCTGATAGGTAGGGCACACCGGCAGGCAACGACCGCAGCGGATGCAGCCCTGCAGCACATCATAATCGGGGAACTCCGGCCCCGTAACCTGTTGCCCAGGGATGATCTGTTGTAGCAACGATGTCATGCAGTCGCCTCACGCCCAAGGACAAGCCCGGCGATCATACATCGCATGATACGCCAGAGCCCACGCCCTGTCCAAAATCGCCCGGTGAAACACAGCGACCAGGCGGACGATGGATCGTCCGCCTGGTCATGTGAAAATCCCACAGGAGGATTAGATGACCTTGAGCTCCGGATCCGGCCGGAAGGACATGACGCTGACCCGGGCGGCGATGGTCTCGGCCAGCTTACGGAAGGCCTGCGCCGAGGCGGATTCCGGCGCAACGGCGACGATCGGCCGGCCGCTATCGCCGCTCTCCCGGATCTCCCGATCCAGGTAGATCCGGCCCAGGAAGGGCAATCCCAGCTCACGCGCGGCCTTCTCGCCACCGCCCTCGCCGAAGACGTCGCCGGCCATGTTCTCGATGATGCCCAGCACGGGCACATCCAGCCGCTGGAAGGCGTGCAGCCCCCGGCGGGCGTCGGCCAACGCGACCTCCTGCGGCGTGGTCACGATGATCCCGCCGGTCACAGGCACCGACTGCGCCAGCGAGAGCTGCGCGTCGCCCGTACCGGGAGGCAGATCCACGATCATGTAATCCAGCTCCCCCCAGTCCACGTCCGTGAAGAGCTGGCGGATGGCCTGATGGAGCATGGGCCCTCGCCAGATGACGGGCTGGTCCTTGGGGATGAGGAACCCCATGGACATGACCTCCACGCCATAGGCCTTGGGCGGCACTAGCTTGTCGCCGCGCGGGGGAGGCAGCTCTGACACCCCCATCATGATGGGCACGTTAGGCCCGTAGATGTCGGCGTCTAGGATGCCCGTTTTGGCCCCCAACTGCGCCAGGGCGACGGCCAGGTTGACGGCCACCGTGGTCTTGCCCACGCCCCCCTTCCCGGAGGCGACGGCCAGGATGTTGCGGACGGGGATCTCCAGCCGCCCGGCGATCCGCTGATCCGATCGCACGTTGGCGTCCATCTTCACGTGGACATCCTTCACACCGGGCAGGGTCATCACCGCTCGCCGCACATCGTCCTCGATCTGAGTGCGAAGCGGACAGGCGGGAGTGGTCAACATGATGGTCAGGCTCACCACCCCGTCCTGGACCCGGATATCACGAACCATGTTCAGACTGACCAGGTCACGGTGCAGCTCCGGCTCCTGTACATTCCTCAACACGTTTAAGACGTCCTGTTCCGTAAGGACGCCCTTCTCTTCGTCGCTCATCTTCTTCTCCTCAACTCATGATGAAATACAACTCACCTATTCGCGAGTGGGCAACCCCACGCCGAAACGTGGAGCGAGGGAAAGGACATCGCGATCACCATCCGCCCGCCTCTCTCCCATCACGATCAGGGCGCCATCCCCACCGGCGGCCGGGGGGCAGCCAGCCACGCCTCTCGATCCCGAATCCGACGCAGCCGGACATCCTCATCGGCCATGCGAGCCACATCTCGCCCCAACCGGACGGCATAATTCGTGCCCCGATCCCATGGATACACCTGGCTCATACTGGCAAAGTACAGCCCCGGCACGGGGGTCGCCAACGACGGGATGCGCTGCGAGTAATGCAGGGACACCACCGGCTGCGCGTAGCTCTCCCGATGAAGCCACATGCCCTGCACCCACGATCGATCGAAGGACGGGTTGAACTCCTTCAGCGTGGGCAGGAAGAGATCGGCCAGCTCCTCAAGGGTCATCTGGAAGTACGCGTGCTCCGTGGGCAGGTAATCGCCCAGGTAGACCAGGTGCTGCCCCCCGTAGTGCTTGGGCTCGATGTAGTTGGTATGCTCGACGAGGGCCAGGAAGGGCATCCCCTCCCGCTTGGGCAGGTTGATCCAATAGAGCCTCTGGGTAAGGGGGCGATCCAGCGCGACCGTCATGACCACCGCGCCCAGCGAGCGAAGCTCCAGCAGCCCATCCAGGTAATCGCGCGGCAGGGCGGGCGTGAGCCTCGCCATGAGGGCGGGAGACACGGTGCTGATGACCACATCGAAGCGCTCCTCGCCATCCGGCGTGATGACCGCCAATCCCTCCTCGTCCGGCCGAATATGCTCCACCCGAGCGGATCGCCGGATATGGGCGCCGCGCTCCTCCGCCCTCTCGGCCAACCGGTCGATGAACGCCTGAAACCCGCCCTCAAAATAGCCCAAGGCCGGGCTGCGCTTGAAAATGCGCGCCCAGAACCAGGCGAGATTGATGTCCTGATAGTAGTCCCCGAACTTGCCGACCAGCAGGGGCTCCCACAACGTCTGGTACGCCCGCTCCCCCATCCAGCGTTTCAGCCAATGATGGGCTCGCTCCCGCTCGAATCGACGCCAATCCCGGCTGACCCAGCGCAGGTACGCGATGACCAGCCCCATGCGGAACTTCTCCCACAGGGAGAGATGGGGGAATCGCAGCAGACGAAGGGGGGTGTCAAAGGGGTAGTTGGCCCCTCGATAGTACATGGCGGTGATGGGGCGGCGAAAGAACACCCGGGCGCCGATCTCCTGCGCCAGCTCCAGGATGTCCTTGTCGGAGGCGAACAGATGATGGTAAAAGCGCTCTAACGGCCAGTCCCAGGAGTCGGCCCGAAAGCCGGAGGCCAGCCCGCCCAAATAGGGAGCTCCCTCCAGAACGGTGACGGCATACCCGCGAGACGCCAGTTCATACGCGGCCGTGAGGCCGGCGATTCCGCCCCCGATGATGCCGATGCGCGTGGTTCCATTCATTCCAGACACTCCATGCGGATCGGGAGACGCACGATCACCCGCTGACGCCGTGCCGTCTGGGCGCCCCATCACGCCGCCTGCTCAAGCTGGCCGGTCTCGGCCAGATAGCGGTTGACCTCCGCCTGCGCGCGTTGGTACAGACGCAACAGATCCGCATCGCTCCCCTTGAATTGCATGATCGTCTGGCGAGAGCAGGCCGCACAGCCGCGCATGAACTTGTAACTGCCATTCGTGCACTTCAGACACCCGTTCAGACGGATCATCAACAGGGAAAAGGCGAGGCTGTCCGGGTGTGTCTCCGGTAATTCGGCCACACGTGTGACGAGATCGCGCCATTCCGGCCCACGCAGGTCCTTCAGCTCCGGGATCAGGCGCGGCGGAAAGAGAATCTCTGATTTTGGATATACGGATACGGGCATAGTCACTCCTCGAGCAGCCAAACGACGGCCGCTTATGGTGTAAAAGGCCCGGGGAGTCCCCGAGCCTGGATTACGATCCTGGCGATGCGAACGGCAATGACCCATCACTCCTGTTCTCCGGATTCCTCCTCCGGCTTCTGTTTCGCCTGCCTCTGAGCCCGGCGGGCGGCCGCTGCGGCCCTGCGTCGCTCGATCTCCTCGGGGCTCAGCTTGCCCCGCCCGCCCCCCTTGGCAGCGGCGCCGGCCTGTCGCGACGCACGGGCTTGCCTGGCCTTCTCCTTGGCCGCCCGGGCCTCCTCCTCAGCGGCGAACTGATTCGGGTACAGCGCCGCATAGTACTCCAGGGGCACCATCAGCTCCTGCTTGGTATAAATCAGCCGCGGATAGCGCTCGTACACGGCCAGCTCGTAATCGTGGTCCATGCGGATCGCATCAAACGGACAGAACTCGGCGCAAAATCCGCAGCTCATGCAGATGGACACGTCGATATAGAACTCGGCCGGCCGGGTGATCGGCTTGCCCTTCTCGTCCTTATCGCGCACGATCCAGATGCACTGCGGCGGGCAGACCTTGGAGCAGATGCCGCACGCCGTGCAGCGCTCCTTCCCCGTCTTGGCGTCATAGAGCAGCATAGGGATGAAGCGGAAGCGCTCGGGGATCACGCGCCGCTCCTCCGGGTACTGGATCGTGAAGATCCCCTCCTCATCAGGCCTCTGTCGGAGGATCTCCCGCCCACCCGCGTACCGACTCGGGATCTTCTGCAGATCATCGATATACGTGTAGATCCAATGCTTCATGGTGACGCCCAAGCCCTTGAGCACCCCCACACCAAACATGTCCACCTCCGATCAGCGATCCGTCTCGCCCAGCACGATGTCGATGGCCCCCAGATTGATGATGGCATCCGCCACCTTGTACCCGACGGACATGGGCCCCAGCGCGGTGAGATTGATGAAGCTGGGCGCTCGTATGTGGTATCGGAACGGATTGGGGCTGCCATCGCTCACGATGTAGAAGCCCAACTCGCCCTTGGGCGCTTCGATGCGGCTATACACCTCGCCCGGCGGCACGCGGAAGGAGTACTGCTTCTTCCCGCTCATCACCTCGCCCTCGGGGATATCGGCCAACGCCTGCTTCAATATGCGCAAGGCCTGGCGCATCTCCTCCACACGCACACGATAGCGGTCGTAGACGTCGCCGCCGTAGAACACGGGAATGTCAAAATCGAAACGGTCGTAGATGCAGTAGGGTTCCGCCTTACGGATATCGTACTGGACGCCAGAGGCGCGCAGCAGGGGGCCGCTGACGCTGAGGGCGACCACGTCCTCAGGCGATAGATAGCCCACCCCCTTGCATCGGGCGACCAGGATCTCATTCTCCGTCAACAGCCGCTCGAGTTCATCGATCCGGCGGGGCAACCGCTCATTGACGAGATAGCGACACTGCTCCAGCCACTCCTCCGAGACGTCATGAGCGACGCCTCCAAATCGCATGTAGTTGCACATCATGCGGCTGCCCGAGGCGGCCTCGAACAGATCCAGGATCAGCTCCCGCTCCTCGATGGCGTAGAGCGCCGGCGTGAAGAACGCTCCCAGATCGTTCAGCAGGAACCCGATCGCCCACGCGTGGTTGAGCACGCGCGTGAGCTCCGCCATAATGATCCGAATATACTGGGCCCGCTCCGGGACCTCCAGCCCCATCAGTTTCTCAACGGCCAGCGCGTACCCCAGGTTGTTGGACATAGAGCAGAGATAGTCCAGCCGATCGGTGAACGGCATGTTCATCAGGTACGTATTCCGCTCCCCGATCTTCTCGTGGTTCCGATGGAGATATCCCACCTCCGGCTCCAGCCCGACGATGGTCTCCCCCTCCAGGGTGACGACCATGCGGAACACGCCGTGGGTGCTGGGATGATGAGGGCCGAAGTTGACCACGATCCGCTCCGTCTTCAGATCGCTCTCGGCGCCTGGCGGGGGCTCCACCGGCAGCCGGTACTGCACGACCGGCTGTTGCCACGTCTCCGGGTCCCAACCGTCCGGGTACATCACGTTATCATGCCAGGGCGCCCGATCCTCCGCCCAGGTATGGCGGCCGTCGGGATGCCGGCTGCGGAACGGCTTGCGATCGGCCTCGTAATACGCCTCGTGCCAGTCCTTGCGCATGGGGTGCCCGTGGAACCCCTCCCACAACAGGATGCGACGCAGGTTGGGATGGCCGATGAACCGAATCCCGTAGAGATCCCAGATTTCCCGCTCCTGCAGCTCGGCCCCCGGCCACACGGACACCACGGAAGGCACCTCCGGATTCGACTCCGGCATGCGCACCTTCAGCACGACCGGCCCGCCGCCGCGTTTGGTGGAGTACAGGTGATACACGACCTCAAAGCGATTGGTTTCGTCGCGGCCTTTGTACCCCAGATAATCCACGCCGGTGACGCTGGACAGGAAATCGTAGCCCTCATGATCGCGCAGATACAACCCCAGCCGCAACAGCTTATCCGGCGCCACGATCAGAGAGCCGTTCTCCATGCGCTCCAGGACCGCGCCCGGCACAGCATCGTTATAAGGCAGCGCCTCGTGGGTCTCTACGGTTGCTTCGGACATCTCAGCTCCTCACATGCGCTCATGATCAAAATACAGGCGAATCCCCAGACACGCTCTCCTCCCGGGGAGGCAAGAGAGCCCTATTCGCTGCCGCCCTCCCCGGAGACGCTCGATGGATCCTCACGCCGTCTCGGCCTCTTCCTCCCCCTCGCTCGCGGCCGGCTGGAGGGTTCGCTGTCGGATCTCAGGGACCCGACGCGGGTCGAAGATATCCGGCCCCAACACCGGCTGCGGGATGGCGTCCTGAACCCCCTTCTGATACCACGGCACCTGCTTGATGGACTGCCGGGCGATCTTCTCCCGCAGCTTGAGGACACCGTGCAGGAGCGCCTCGGGGGTCGGCGGGCACCCGGGCACGTACACATCCACAGGCAGGAACCGATCGATGCCGGAGACGACGTTATACCCCTCCTTGAAGGGGCCCCCGCCGGTGGCACATGCTCCCATCGCGATCACATAGCGGGGCTCCGCCATCTGGTTGTAGATGCGCACGATCTGGGGGACCATCTTCTTCGTCACCGTACCGGAGACGATCATCAGATCGCTCTGGCGAGGCGACGGCCGCATCACCTCCATGCCGAAGCGGGCCATATCGTAGCGGCCTGCCGCCGTGCAGATCATCTCAATAGCACAGCAGGCCAGCCCGAACATGAGAGGCCACACGGACGTCTTGCGGATCAGGTTGTACATGTAATCGAGGGAGGTGATGAAGACGTTGCGTTGCAGATCCGAGGGAACCTGATTGTGGGCATCCTTGGCTTCATCTGGGTTCATGTTCATGTTCTCCCTGCCACGAGGTTAGATCATCAGCGGCCGTGAACGGACGTATCGATCGACCCAAACGGGGGTACCCGTCCCAACGCTGAGGCAGGCCCTGAGCATAATCATAGCCGACGGCACCCGGCCAATGGTGTAGGCCCAATTCCGATCAAATTTACCACCAAAATTCTCCGGGCCGGCGCACACCGCCGACAGACGTCACGACAGGTCATCCCTCAAGGCACTCACCGAGAGGATCAGGGGACGTGAGGTCGCGGTCAGACCGCCGCGCTGGGACACGTGAGCGATTTTACAATAGGATAGAAGCTCTTGCAAGTCCCCCTTCCACCAAGTGAAACGCTGAAGCGCGAACAAGAGACACCTTCGCCCAGTGTTCCCCGTCGCGATCCGAGCCTTCCTCTCCATTCCGGCTATACTTACGGTAGGAAAGATAGCTTACAGAAAATCCTTGTCCGGATTCGCTCTTTGCTGTACAATGTTCAGGTAACACAACTTGTTCCTGGGATCCTATATCTATTAAAAAAGTTACAGTAATTGACACAAGCTGTCGGCTATGCTACAATCACTCTGGAACGTAAAAGCGATGCTGCTATTCGGGGGAATGCGTCACTGCGCAGCCATCGCGTTCGCTCATCCCGGTAGCGGGCGTCTGCGAACTCAGTGACCAGCCCCGTGTATATCCCAACCCCCATCCAATCCGATTCTACGAGGATGAAGGACGCGAAGATGGCTCCATGTAAGCTTCCAAGTCAACAAGAGAGGTAGGGGCCGTGCAATCTGTTCGTAAACACATCCTGGAGATCCTGAAAGAACGCGGGGGCGCTTCCGTAGCAGAACTCGCCGAGGAACTGGGGATGGCCCCGGTATCCGTCCGGCACCACCTCGATATCCTGCAAGGCCAAGGGCTGATCGCGGTATCCCATATGCGACGCCGCCGAAGCGTGGGACGGCCTCAGCAGATCTACACCCTGACCGAAGCTGCCCTGGATCATTTTCCCAATAACTTCCGAGAGTTGACCAACGAGATCCTGGAGGGGGTGAAGGAGGTCACCACTCCGGAGCAGCTTCGGGAGGTGTTCCGTCGGATCGCTTTGCGGACCGCCGAGGAGGCGCCGCCCCCTCGAGAGGGACAGAGCTTTGAGGAGCGGCTGTCGGAGATCGCCGCGTTCCTGGAGCGGAAGGGATACCTCCCGCGATGGGAACGGGACAGCGAGGGGCGTTACCTGTTCCACATCATCAACTGCCCCTACGCAGGGGTGTCGGAGAGGCATCCCGAGCTCTGCCAGATGGACGAGATGCTGGCCCAGACGCTGCTAGGCAGCGCGCCCAAACGCCTGTCCCGACTGGCGGACGGCGACCTCCGATGCACCTATCTCATCGAGCCNCCTCTGACAACGAGCGAGATGGGCACGACGGGCGCGATGTCTGATCGCGCCCACACATCAGGATAACCCTCCCATGCGCGATCAGTACGGGCGACGCATCCACTACATGCGCATCTCCCTGACGGATGCATGCAATCTGCGCTGCGTATACTGCATGCCGGAACACATCCGCTTCCGGCCGCGCGCGGAACTGCTGCAAGACGACGAGATCCTGACCCTGGTGCGGGCATCCGCCGAGCTAGGAGTGGACAAGATCCGTCTCACCGGCGGGGAGCCGACGGTCCGGGCCGGCGTCATCGAACTGGTGAGGCAGATCGCACAAGTGCCCGGCATCCGAGATCTCTCCATGACCACCAATGGCATCCTGCTCAGGGAGATGGCCGCCCCCCTGGCGGAGGCCGGGCTCACCCGCGTGAACATCAGCATCGACACCCTGGACCCCAAGAGATTCCATCACATCACCCGGTGGGGACGCCTGGAGGATGTGTGGGCAGGCATCGAGGCGGCCGAGGCCGCCGGGCTCACCCCGGTCAAACTGAATTGCGTGGTCACCCGCGGATATAACGACGACGAGGTGGTGGATCTGGCCCGCCTCACCCTGGACCACCCCTGGGAGGTGCGCTTCATCGAGCTCATGCCGTTGGGAGATGTGGCCGACTTCCAGTATGACGCCGTGGTCCCCATGCGGGAGACCATGGAGCGCATCACGGCCGAGCTGGGGCCGCTCCAGGAGGTCCCCGGATACGACGGGACCGATCCCTCACGGCCGTTCCGATTGGCGGGAGCCCAGGGTATCCTGGGATTCATCAGCTCGGTGACGGAGCCCTTCTGCGCCGGATGCGGCCGGATCCGGGTGACCGCGGATGGGAAGCTGCGGCTGTGCCTGCTGCGCGATGCGGAGGTGGATCTGCTCACCCCCATGCGGGCGGGCATCCGCTTCGATGAGCTGAAGGCGCTGATCCGCGACGCCGTATGGCGCAAGCCCTGGGGGCATGGCCTGCCAGAGGGGGTGGTCCCCCAGACACGCGTCATGTCTCAAATCGGCGGATAGGCGGCGCAGTGCCCAACAGGCGTATGTGACCCCAACGTTCCTAGAAGGGATAGAGGCGTGATTACGATAACGGAGATCGCAGCGCAGAAGCTACGAGAGGTCATGGAAGCGAAAGGAGTTCTGGAGACACACGCCCTGCGCGTATTCGTGGCGGGGGGAAGCTGCGGGGGCGTCCAGTACGGGATGGCATTCGACAGCCAACAGCGAGAGGACGACGAGGTCTACGAACAACACGGCGTGCGCATCCTGGTCGACCCTATGAGCCTCACCTACGTCGACGGGGCTCGCATCGATTACGAAGATCGCCTGATGGGAGGCGGATTCCACATCGAGAACCCTAACGCTGCGTCGGCCTGCGGCTGCGAGAGCAGCTCCCGTGCCGCTCGATCCCGCGCCGGGGGAGGCTCCGCCTCGTGCGGATGTCACTGACCCGCGCGCCCAGGCCAGCGGAGCATTCATAGGTTCTGAGCGAGCGCGATCGGCCGGACAGCCACGCCCGGCCGTCCGACAACGATCGGTAACCCTATCACTCTGATCTATACGAACGCCAGTTGTACTTTCCTAGCGAATAAGCACCGGTAGTGCATCCGTAGAGGAAAGACGTGCGGAGGGGCCTCCCTTCGCCAAAACACCACTTTTCAGCCTTGCACTTGAGGGGATGCACTGCCCAGACGTCATCCAGTTTGACATGGCAGGATCCAGCCGGGGCACCTGTGAACGGGGCGTGGCGTAGGAGCCGCGGGCGTCAACGTTACCAGGGGAGGCCTCGGCTTGTTTTGCTTACCGGCGAACCTCGTGGATAATGGAAGTGCCGCAAAGCGGTCCGGCACAGGTAGGAAGCAGGGAGGAAACCATGGTACAACGACGGGATATCCGCCAAGTTGCACCGTTCGTATATGAGATCCCCAAGACTTACCGCCCTGACATGCGCGTATCGGCGCGCCTGTACGCAGATGAATCGATCCTGGAGCGAGCGCTCGGGGACCGATCCCTGGACCAACTGGCCAACACGGCGACCCTGCCCGGGATCGTCGGCCACGCGCTGGCCATGCCGGACATCCACCAGGGGTATGGGTTTCCCATCGGTGGCGTTGTGGCCACCCGGGTATCAGACGGCGTGATCTCCCCCGGCGGCGTCGGCTATGACATCAATTGCGGCGTCCGCCTGCTGGGTACCCACCTGGACCACGAGGAGGTGGCCCCCTATCTGGATGATCTGGCGACGGCTCTTCAACACTACATCCCCAGCGGCGTCGGCGAGACGGGGTTCCTGCGGCTGGATGAGCGCGAGCTGGACCAGGTGTTGGAGCAGGGAGCCCGCTGGGCCCAGCGACGCGGCTTCGCCCGCCCCGAGGATCTGGAGCACACGGAGGAGAGCGGATGCATCGCGGGGGCAGACGCCAGCAAATGCTCGGCCAGAGCCAAGAAGCGCGGCCGAGATCAGATCGGCACGTTGGGAGCGGGCAACCACTTCTGCGAGCTGGACGTCGTCGAGGAGATCTACGATCCCGAGGTGGCGGAGGCCTTCGGGTTGTTCCCCGGCCAGGTGTGCGTGCAGATCCACTGCGGCTCACGCGGCTTTGGGCACCAGATCGCGACGGACTATGTAAACCTGTTCCACGAGCCATCCAAAAGTACGGGATCCGTCTGCCGGACCGACAGCTGGTGTGCGCTCCGGTGGAGAGCCCGGAGGGGCAGGCCTATCTGGCGGCCATGAAGTGCGCCGCGAATTACGCCTGGGCCAACCGGCAGGTCCTGGCCCATCAATGCCGGGACGCGTTCGCTGAGGTCCTGGCGGGCAAAGTGAGGGACTGGGACCTGTTCCAGATCTACGACATCGCGCACAACATCGCCAAGATCGAGGAACATGAGGTGGACGGGCGCCAGGTGCGGGTCTGCGTCCATCGAAAGGGAGCCACCCGGGCATTCGGCCCCGGCTCGGAAGCCCTGCCGGCCGACTATCGGGACGTAGGGCAGCCGGTGCTGGTCCCCGGTTCCATGGGGACCGCCTCGTGGGTGCTGGTGGGCACGGAGCAGAGCATGCGGGAGACGTTCGGGTCTACCTGCCACGGAGCCGGGCGCATGATGAGCCGGGCGCAGGCCAAGAAGCGGATCCGGGGAGAGCGGCTGAAGCAGGAGCTCGAGGCCGAGGGGGTGCATGTGCGAGCGGGCAGTATGGCAGGCCTGGCGGAGGAAGCGCCGGATGCCTACAAGGACGTGGATCGCGTGGTGGAGGTGGTGGATGCCGCCAACATCGCGCACAAGGTAGCCCGCCTGCGTCCGCTGGCCGTGATCAAGGGATAACCCTTTCCGGCCTCTACCCGCCCCGTGGGGCCACAGGCCGTCGCCCCAAGTTCAACCGGGCAGATAAAGGCGAGAAAAGCTTCCACTTTGCAAGGAGATAGGCCTCCTGCCTCCCTCTCGGGTGCCACCGCTCCCGAGGAGGAGAAGTGGCGAGCCAGGGCTCTGCTTGTGCATTCCGTCGATGCAATGAGGAGCCTCTCCGGCAAAGAGATATTTTTGTCGGATTATTGACACAAATTTGGCGAATGGAGCTCGATCCATTATAATGGGTCCTACGCCTGGCAGAGGAACCGACTTGGGCGGCCTCCCCCTCGCGTGGCCAACACGGGTGTCGTCCAAACAGAACCCCGGAGGGGAAGACGGTGCGCGTTCTCTTCGTTGAAAAGCAGATCGACTACGAGCCACAGGGCATCATGTCGCTATCGGCGTGCCTGAAGGAGGCAGGCCATGAGGTCTACCTGGCCATCGCCGCTCAGGAAGACCCCGTCCGCGTGGCCCAGGAGATCGAGCCCGACATCGTTGGATACTCCGTGATGACCGGCTCGCAGCAGTGGTATTTCGACATCAACCGGCGCATCCGGGAGGTCCTGAAGGATAAAGCGCCCTTCTCCATCTTCGGTGGCCCACATCCCACGTTCTTCCCTGGGATGATCGAGGAGCCGGGAGTGGACGGCATCTGCATCGGCGAGGGAGAGGGCCCCATCGTGGACCTGGCCAACGCGCTGAGCAATGGCGGCCTGAAGCCCGACATCCCCAACTGGTGGTTCAAGATCGAAGACGAGATCGTGCGGAACCCGGTGCGCCCCCTGATCCGCGACCTGGATGCCCTGCCCATGCCCGATCGGGCGCTGATCTACGAGAAGCACCGGCCCACACGCGAGTCCCCCATCAAGCACTTTATGGGATCTCGCGGCTGTCCGTACAATTGCACGTACTGCTTCAACCACGCCTACTACCAGATCTACAAGCGGGAGAAGCGAGGTAACCAAAGAAGCGTCGATCACATCATACAGGAAGTGAAATGGGTGCGCGAGCGCTACCCGCTGAAGCAGGTCGTGTTCCTGGACGATCTGTTCATCATCTACGACGACTGGCTGGAAGAGTTCGCGGAGAAGTGGCCCCAGGAGATCGGGCTGCCCTTCTTCTGCAACGTGCGCGCGAACCTGATCGTGCGCGGGCCGCACAAGGTCGAGCTGTTGCGTAAGGCGGGCTGCAGCACCGTCAGCATGGGGATCGAGGCAGCCAACGATCGCATCCGGGTGGAGCTGCTCAAGCGTCGGATGACGAAGGAGGAGATGATCCAGGCCGGTCGCATGTTCCGGGACGCCGGTATCCACATCACGTCGACGAACATCCTGGGGCTGCCCACCAGCACGCTGGAGGACGAACTGGAGACGATGCGGCTGAACGCGGCGGCCAGGATCTCCTACGCCCATGCCTTCCTGTTCCAGCCGTACCCGGGCACCGAGCTGGGGCAGTTCACCCAGGAGAACGGCTTGATGGTGGGCTCCTTTGAGGACATCTCCTCCATCGCCTGGGAGCGCTCCATCCTGGTCTTTGAGAACGAGGACGAGAAGCGCCAGATCGAACATCTGCAACGCCTTTTCGCCATCGGGGTGGAATTTCCCTGGCTGGAGCCCGTGATCCGGCGGCTGATTCGGCTTCCGCACAACAAGGTAGTGGACACCGTCTTCTGGTGGATGCACAAACTTTTCAAGGGATACGCGATCTATCATCGCGTACATCCCATCAAAATCGGCCCCCTGGATCTGTTGCGGGCGGCCCTGCATTTCTTCCGCATGGAAGCATGATGTAGACCGGAGGGAGACTGTGCGCGTCGCATTGATCAACCCGCGTTTCCGCTTGCCCATTGATACACGAACCACTCCCCACCTGGGATTGGCGTATTTGGGCGCTGTGTCGGAGGAGCGCGGCGATGAGGTTCGCGTCTTCGACGCGGACGTGGAGGACCAGCCCCTGGCTGAGTTTCTGCAAGAGTTCCGTCCCCATATCGTGGGCATCACAGCCAACACGCCCCAGGTCAAGCAGGCATGGCGAACCGCGGCCACGGTCAAGCAGGTCCTGGATATCCCCGTGGTGCTGGGGGGACCGCACCCGAGCGTCGTGTCGGAGGACCTGGATTTCGAATCGTTGGAGCAAGAGGGCGTGGACATCGTCGTCCGCGGTGAGGGAGAGGCAAGCTGGACGGAGATATGCGATCGGGTGGAGTCCTTCCTGCGGGATCAGCCCACATTCTCCACCGCAGCGCTAATGGATCCGGAGAAGGGGATCTGGGAAGATGTGCTGGGCATCAGCTACAAGACCAGCGATGGTCAGTTGCACCGCAACCCGGACCGCCCGCCGCTCAAGGATCTGGACAGTCTGCCGTGGCCGGCCTACCACCTCTTCCGGATGGAGCGATACACCAACCTGCAACCGGCCACAGACCACGTGGACGGGGCTCGGTCCTTCTCCATCCTGACCAGCCGGGGGTGCCCCTATCGGTGCGCGTTCTGTTCGCAGTCCGTCATGCCCATCAAATGGCGGGCACGCAGCCCGGAGAACGTGCTGGAGGAGTGGCGGCACCTGGTGCGCGATCTGGGGGCGGAGGAGATCGGCGTCCTGGACGACAGCGCGAACATCCGCGTCGACCGGCTGCAGAAGCTGGCCGATCTGCTCATCGCGAACCGGCTGAATCACGTGCCGTGGATCTTCGTCAACGGCATCCGGGCCAACCTGGCCACCCGGGAGCTCCTGGCGAAGCTGAAGCAGGCGGGGCTGAAACGCACGGCCTTCGGCGTGGAGTCGGGCGATCCGGACATCCTGGCCTCCGTGGATAAGCGGGTGGACCACGACACGATCCGGGAGGCCTTCAAGAACGCGAAGGCGGTCGGCCTGGAGACGATCGGCTTCTTCATCATCGGGCTGCCCGGTGAGACACGGGAGACGATGCAGCGCACCATCGATTTCGCCTGCGAGCTGGACCCGCTCATCGCCAACTTCTCCATGATGACGCCCTACCCGGGCACGAAGGTCTACCAGATCGCCAAACGGGAGGGCCGCCTGCTGATGGAGGATTGGGAGGACTACGTGTTCTTCGACGGGCGAGCGCGCTATGAGCTGGGAGATCTCACCGCCGAGCTACAAGAGGAGATGTGGAAGAAGGCGTACCGCCAGTTCTATCTGCGGCCACACCGCATCCTGATGACCATCTCCCGGAAGGATTTCTGGTTGAACTACCGGCGGACCTTCCGGGTCGCCTGGCGCACCATCTTCCCACGCCGGGAGAAGGACGACCTACGCAGAGAATTGGAGGCGCAAGAGGCCATCTGATCGAAGACAGCGGAGTCACTGAGACGAAGTGAAGAAATCGTAAGACATGCGCACTCGATGTTCATGTAAAATTCACCTGTTTGAGGGATGATAAAAGAAAGATAGGAGGGCTGGGACGCAAGGCGTAAGAGAACGCTACCGCCACCATTGATTCGTCTCCAGGGGAGGCCTGAAGGGGCAAGCCCCGGGTAGAGGCGATTCATGAATCGCCTCTACCCGTTACCCGCAGATCGGCGACCCTCGCCCTCCTGGGCCCAGCCTAAATCCGCACCGAGGCCGGGAATGGCGGGCCAAGGGCAGGAAGAGGATATCCGCCCTCCCTCCGCACCTTCCCCGGTTTCCGGAGCGAAAATTCCTTTCCCATGGGTGGTCGGTATAGTGTCACGACCGCGGACGACAGAATGCTATGGACCGTTTATCGGAGGCAGTTGAATGAGGATCTCGCTCGTTGGCCCCAAGTGGAATGAGATGCTGAACAGCTACCCACCCCTGGGGCTGGCCTATTTGGCCGCGATGGCCGAACAGGAAGGGCATGAGGTGCGCATTCACGACTTCGGCCTGTATCCCACGCGGCCGGTAGAGGAAGACGTCAAAGAGATCGTGGACTACAAGCCGGACCTGGTCGCGTTCACGTCGATGACGACGTCCTACCATAACGTAGAGCAGACGGTGGCACTCGTAAAGGAGGCCCTGGGCGTCCCGATCATCATCGGTGGCCCCCACGCCACGAGCCTGCCGGAGTACACGCTGCAAAACCCTCACATCGACTTCCTGGTCTACGGGGAAGGCGAGTACATCTGGCGGGATTTCCTTCGCGCCTACACGGCAAAGGACGACCGCTGGGACCGCATCCAGGGGCTGTGGTACAAGGTCGACGGGAAGATCGTCCAGGGGGGGAGGCGGCCGCCCATCGAGGACCTGGACGCGCTGCCGTTCCCCAGCCGCCACCTGTTCGACCTGGAGAAGTACCCGCTGTATGCCCCGGACGGCAAGCCCATGGTCACCGTGCTCTCCAGCCGGGGATGCCCGTACGCCTGCTCCTTCTGCTTCAAGGGGATCATCGGGCGCAGCTACCACCAGCGCAGCCCGGAGAACATCGTCGCCGAGTTACGACAGGTCATCGACCGCTATGGCCTGCGCAATTTCTACTTCATCGACGACCTGTTCACCATCGACGTCCGGCGCCTGAATGCCCTCCTGGACTACTTCATCGAGCAGAATCTGGACATCCGATGGCGCTGCCTAGCGCGGGTGGACCGGGTCACACCCGAACTGCTGGAGAAGATGTACAAGGCCGGCTGTCGCCAGATCCATTACGGCATCGAATCCGGGAATCCGGAGATCCTCAAGGCGACGGCCAAGCATATCAATCTGGACCAGGTGCGGCAGGCGGTGAAGTGGACGGAGGAGGCGGGCATCCGTTCTAAGGGATATTTCATCCTCGGCCTGCCGGGCGACACGCTGGAGACGATGGAGCAGACCATCGAGTTCGCCGCCTCCCTGGATCTCAGCGAGGCCATGTTCTCCATCGCCACCCCCTTCCCCGGCACGCGGCTGTGGGAGGAATTGGTGCGAAAGAACCCGGGACTGGCCTTCTCGGCGGACTTCACCCGCAGCTATTACTATAACTCTTACACGGCGGAGATCGCCCCCTTCCTCAACGTGTCGGCCGTCAGCGACCACGAGCTGAGCGGCATGGCGCTCAAGGCGCGCCAGCGGTTCCAGGAGGCCAAGGAGAAGCGCAAGTTCATCAAGTACTTTGGGCCGCGCTGGGGTGAGATCATCTGGAGGCTATCGAAGATCGGGCCAATTCACAGCACCGCGCGTAAGGTGCTAGACCTGGGCCTGTTCCCTCGCTTCCGCCAGTTGCAACCGCGCCGGGAGGCCGAGGCATGGATGTCAGCCTGAAGCGGATCGAGCGGGTGCTAGAGCTGCGGACGCGCCCCTGGCGACAGCGGGCGCTCCAGCCGCTCAAGTACCTCGCATACGAGACGGGGCAAACGCGTTGGGTGCCGCCGCCGGATCGCATGTACATCGAGTCCACCAACATCTGCAACCTGCGGTGCGTCATGTGTCCCACCGGGCGCGGGGAGATCGAGCGCCCCAAGGGCTTCATGGACTTCGACCTCTTCAAACGCATCGTGGACGAGATGGCGCCGTGGGTGAAGACCACGACGTTGCACATCTGGGGAGAGCCGCTGCTGCATAAGCGGATCTTCGACATGGTCGCGTACTGCAACGAGAAGGGGCTGCGCAGCGAGATCTCCACCAACGCGACGCTATTGGACGAGGAGCGCGCAAAGGGGCTGCTGGAATCCGGCCTGAGCGCCATCTACTTATGCCTGGACGGCATGCGCCCGGAGACTTATCAGTCAATCCGGCTCCAGGCGGACTACGAGCGAACGAACGCGAACATCCGTCGCTTCATCGAGATGAAACGACAGGGCGGATACAAGGCCCCCTTCGTGAACCTGCAGATCATCCACATGAAGCAGACGGAGGGCGAGATCGAGGAATTCGTGCGAGCCTGGTCGATCCCCGGCGTGGACCGGATCAACGTGAAGCCCTTCGACTCGTGGGCCGGCCAGATGGACGAGGTGAACGAGCTCCGGGCGGACAACCCGGACGAGTTCGTCCCGCCGAAACGCTACCCCTGTCCCAACTTATGGTATCATGTACATATCTACTGGGACGGCAGCCTGGCCATGTGCGACCGTGATTACAACCAGCTCTTCCCGCTGGGCAACGTGAAGGACGGCGTGATGAAGGCATGGAACGGGCCGCGAATGCAGGAGCTGCGCCGGCTGCACGTGACCAACCAGCTCGATCATGTGGCGCCATGCAATACCTGTCCGGAGTGGGCCTGGTGGCGACCCACGCCATTCTCCTCCCACGGCAACTTCAACGCGGCCCTGGTCGAGGAGATGAGCGGGAACGGTATCGGCCCCCAGGTCGTTTCCGTAGATGAGAGCAGCCAGTAGAACAACAAAGCAAGGAATTCCCGGAAGCGCCACAACAGTAGGGAAGGGCGGGTTCATTTAAGGTAAGAGAGGAGCCCGCTCAGGAACCCCAGGGGCATCGAGGATCCATCCCAAAATGATGAGGCACGGGTGAGAGAACGGGGCACCGGCAGCGGAGTGGATGTGCAAAGAGACAGGAGGAAGGTGACGTGAAGACGACATTGATCTATCCAGGCATCGCGGGGCGAGGGTTCAACTGCCTGAGCCAGGGCATGGACGCCGGCTGGGTCTCCCACGGCCTGGCCTCCCTCAGCGCGGCCGCCAAGACTCAGGGGTTCGAGATCGATCTCATCGACCTGCGCGCCCTGGAGAGCTGGGATCACTTTCGCGAGGAGCTCCGGCAGCGAGCCCCGGACGTCGTCGGCCTGACCATGATGTCCGTGGATTACAACCCGGTGAAGCGCTCGCTGGAGATCATACGCGAGGTCAAGCCGGATACGATCACTATCGTCGGTGGCCCTCACGTCTCACTGGCCCTGGAGGACAGCCTGCAGTTGCCCCATGTGGACTACCTGATGACGAACGAGGGCGAGGTCTCCTTCCCTAAGCTACTGCAAGCACTGAAAGAAGGTCGCTCCCCAAAGCAGAAGGTGATCCGCGGGGAGACGCCCGATCTGGATCGGATCCCGTTCGCGGATCGGGATCTCTTCCTGGAGGAGTGGCGCAAGTGGGGCTATACGCTGGACAGCCCGGAGGTCCCCTTCGTCAAGGAGCTTCCGCCCCCCTTCATGACCATCATCGCCGGACGAGGATGCGTCTATCGATGCTCCTTCTGCAAGCCGGGCGAGGACTACATCTTCGGTAAGCGGGTGCGGCGCCGCTCAGTGGACAACGTCATCGAGGAACTGAAGGTGCTGCGCGATCGATATCACTTTGCCTCCTTCATGTTCCACGACGATTGTTTGACCGAGGATCGCGAGTGGGTGAGGGAGTTCTGCGAGAAGTACAAGGCCGAGGGATTCACCCAGCCGTTCTTCTGCCAAAGCCGGGCGGACATCATCACGCGTCACCCGGACATGGTGGAGCTGATGGCGGATGCCGGGTTGCGCGGCTATTTCATCGGCTTCGAAAGCGGAAACCAACGCGTGCTCAACTTCCTGCGCAAGGGCACGACCGTGAAGCAGAACCTGGAGGCGGCCAAGATCTGCCGGAAATACGGCCTGGTCATCTGGGCGAACTATATGCTGGGTATCCCCACCGAGACCAAGGAAGAGGTGATGGATACCGTCAACATGATCCGGGAGATCGACCCGGACTATTACAGCCCGTCCTTCTTCACGCCGCACCCGGGCACGGACCTGTATGACTACTGCGTGGAACATGATCTGAGCCTGATCACCGATTATGACTCGTACCGACGCAATCCGACCGAGCCCAAGATCAAGGGACAGGATTATGAGTTCCTGAAATGGGCTCGCGACTACTCGCAGAAACGCAAGTTCAAGAACCGGGTTCGCCGGGGCGTGAAGGCCTTCCTGGAGAAGTACGGCGATCCGGCGCGATACGTACGAAAGGCGCGAAAGCTTCTGGGCATCTACAAGGAGGACCCTTCCGGACCGGTGGGAACGCCCCCTCTGTCCGGCAAGGCCAGCGCCCATTAACCTTTGGAGTGGGACGATGAAAATCCTTTTGGCCAGCCCGGAGTCCAAGCTCTGGAATTCGCGCCAGCATATTCACATGGGGCTGGGATATCTGGCCGGCGCGTTGCGCGCCGCGGGATATGACGTAACCCTTTACGACGCGGCCGTGGAGCAGGAGCCGCTAAACGATGTGATGCGACGAGGCCGCTACGACGTGGTGGGGATCTCCTCTCCCACCCCGCTGATCCAGGAGGCCTGGGAGGCGGCCCGGGTGGCCAAGTCCACGGGCGCGGTGACGATCCTGGGCGGGCCGCACCTCACCATCCAACCGGACGAGTCCATGCAGCGTCCCGAGGTGGATCTGGTGGTCCGGGGCGAGGCGGAGGACACGATCGTCGAGATCATGCAAGCGCTGGAACTGGACGCCGGCGTGCAGGCCTCCAGCACGGCCCCGCGCGTCTTCGAGCACAAGGCCTGGTCGGAGATCCTGGGGCTATCCTACCGTCGGCCGAACGGGAACGGCGGGCAGGTGGTGCACAACCCGCCCCGCCCCCTGCGCGAGGATCTGGACAATATCCCGTTCCCCGCGCACGACCTGTTCAAGATCGAGCAGTACACCAACCTGCAACCCCTGACGGACGGGCTGATCCCCAACTCACGCTCGTACACCATCGTGACCAGCCGTGGGTGCCCGTTCAAATGCACCTTTTGCTCCAAGCCCGTCACCGGGGACACCTGGCGGGCGCGCTCCGTCGAGAACGTGATCGAGGAGTGGCGGTGGCTGGTACAAGACCTGAAGGCCACCGAGATCGGCATCACCGATGACATCTGGAACCGCGATCTGGACCGGGCCAAGGAGCTATGCCGTCGACTCATCGAGGAGGGGCTGAACACGGTGCCTTGGATCACGGTCCACGGCATGAAGGTGAATTACACGGATCTGGAGCTGTTCCAGCTCATGAAAGCGGCCGGGGCCAAGCGCGTTGGGTTCGGCGTGGAATCCGGCGACCAGGAGATCCTGAACAAGGTGATCCGCAAAGGCCAGACGCTGGACATGGTGCGCCAGGCATTTCGGGACGCCAAGGCGGCCGGATTGGAGACCATGGGCTTCTTCGTCTTCGGCATGCCGCACGAGACCGAGGAGACGATGGAAAAGACTATCCGCTTCGCCTTGGAGCTGGAGCCAGATCTGGCGCACTTCATGATCGCGGCGCCGTATCCGGGCACGCGCCTGTGGGAGATGCTGGAGGAGGAGGGCGCAGAGATCTTTGCCCGCGATTGGAGCGACCTGGCCATCCAGAACGATAAGGCGCACTTCCAGCTGGGCGACATGACGGCCGAGCTGGTGGAGCGAAAGTGGCACGAGGCCTATCGGCGATTCTACCTGCGGCCGAGCCGGCTGGCGCGCCGCCTGGCCAAATGGGATACGTGGCGCCGCGCGCCGGAGCGCATTCGCGACGCCAAGCGATTCTTCCTGCGCGGGCGCAAGAAGCCCGCGTCCGTCGCCTCGCCACGGCAGCCGGAATGGAGCGGCAAGGCCGCCCGCAGGCTAGGGTAGTCAAGCCTCGCCTATATCCAAAGCTCGAAATGCAGGGGAAGGAACGGCGCTGAAGCCTTCCCCTGCTTTGCGTATCAGGAGTGAACCATGTCGGTGCTCAGCTTGGCCGCCAGACTGCCAGCCTATTGGGCCTTCCGGCGGTTCGGGTGGCCGCGCATGTACCCGTTCTCTGTGGTCGTGAGCGTCTCCTACCGCTGCAACTCCCGATGCCGCACCTGCGACGTGTGGAGGAAGCCCAACGACGATATGACGGCCCAGGAGTGGCGTCAGGTATTCCACCACCTGGGACGATCCCCGGTCTACATCACCTTCACCGGCGGCGAGCCCTTCCTGCGTCCGGACCTGGACGAGCTGGTTATCGCCGCGTACCAGGAGTGCCGTCCGGCCTACATCACCATCCCCACCAACGGGCTGCTCAGCGATCGCATCGTGGAGCGGGTGGACCGCATATGTCAAGAGGCCGCCCGCTCGGAGATCGGCATCAATCTAAGCCTGGATGGCGTGGGCGAGGAGCATGATGATATTCGCGGCGTGTCGGGCAACTGGCAGCGAGCCATGGAGACGTGGCGACGGCTGAAGGAGCTGCAGAAGCGGCGGCACAACCTGGTGCTCACCGTCCACACCGTGATCTCCCGGTTCAACGTCCACCGCTTCCGGGAGATCTACGAGGGGCTGCGGTCCCTGGAGCCGGACTCGTACATCACGGAGGTGGCGGAGGAGCGGGTGGAGCTGGACACGATGGGGTGGGGCATCACGCCTGCCCCGGATGACTATGCGCCCATCGCCGATTTCCTGAGTCAGGAGGCGCGTCACTGGCCCGCCCACGGAATCGCCCGGGTGACTCAGGCTTTTCGCGCGGAATACTATCAACTGGCCAAGCGGATCCTGTACGAGCGCGACCAGGTGATCGCCTGCTACGCCGGCTGGGCCAGCGTCCACATCGCGCCCAACGGCGACATCTGGTCCTGCTGTATCCGGGCGGAGCCGGTGGGCAACCTGCGGGAGACGGGCTATGACCTCGCCCCCATCTGGTTCGGTGAGGAGATGGCGAAACTTCGTCGCTCCATCGCCGATAAGGAGTGCGCGTGTCCCATGGCGAACGCCTCCTACGCCAACATGCTCCTACACCCACCCACAGTGGTGAAGGCAACGCTGGATGCCCTGAGATGAGCGAACAGCGCTCGGGCGAACGAGAGCGGGCATTGGCCTATGTCATGAGACGCTGCGAGGATTACTACGCGACGATCGCCTGGGAGCCCCTGCTGCCGCGATCCGCAGCCGAGGCGTTTATGGCCCATCTGGCCGACCTTGGAGCTCCGCCGGCCGGGCTTGTGCGGGCCTGGGAGAGCGTCGAGCTGTTCAACTTCTGCCTCGCCAGCATGCCCAGCCCCCCGAATCGGCTGGATGCGCTGAACGAGGCGGGTCTGACCCATTGGGTCGACGAGCTGATCCCGAGCGCGCTGGGAACAGGGCTGACCCGCGCCGATCTGGCCGAATTCCTGCGACATGTGGCCGCGCTATATGAGTTTCTGCCCGGCCTTATAGCGGACCTGGATGGGGAAGCGATGGAGAGACTGGCCCGCGCAGCCCACACGCTGGCCAGCGAGATGACCTCCACAGGCTTTCCACCTCACACGCCCACGCCATGAACGAAATGGGGACGCATCTCTGCGCTCCCCATGCACATCAACGGAGCAGTACAGGTGAGGCCCCGCCTGCCGCTTTTTCCCTCCACGAGCGGTCACACCTGAAAGGGGAGGTGCGGAGGGGCTTCCCCTCCGCAGAAAAACTCCTTCTCTCGCCCTTTACCTGCCCTGTGGGGCCGGTGGCCCCCGGCCCCACAGGGCAGGTGAGAAGCTGAAAACAGATTTCTTCGGAGGGGCGGTAGCCCCTCCGAGAGAGATACGGGACCACGCTTCCGTATCGCTTAGCTTGATACCAATGGGACACGGCGGCGCCGTGTCCCTGCTACCTCAGTCCACTGTTATCGCCCAACTTCCCGATGGTTTCCCTGGGAGTTCTGACTTCCCAGCTACCCCCGGTGGTAGTACACCTCCCACCCCATGTACTTCCCCAACGCCTCGGCGATGGCGTCCGCCACCCGGGCCTGATTGATGGCCACATGGTGCTCGTATCCGTTCTCGCAGATGTAACGCAACAGCCCTTGCAGGTTCGGGATCCTCACCACGCCGTAGCCGCCGAAGGTCTGCAGCGGATCGTCCGTGAGCTCTCCCTCGCCGGTGTAAGCCCGGATGATCCCGCGGGCATCATCCGTCGACACCCGGCAATACGTGAAGGGCTCGGCCTTGATGCGGCCCTCCACGGTGCCGTATGTGTTCTCCTGGCCGACGGTTCCGGCGATGATGGCCTGGTAATCCATCACCGGGATGTCCGTGAACACCTGCTTGGGCAGGTTGGAGCAGTGGAAGACCACGGCTTTATCCGGATCCTCGCCGTAATTGTTGTTCCAATCCACCAGCGCGCTGGGCTTCCCCGAGGCCAGTTGCAGGGCATACATGCCGACCACCCCGGCGATGTCCGTCTCGCAGGCGCTGGGGAGCAGGCTGTTGCTCAACATGCTCATGACGGTGCACGGCACCACGCCGAAGAACTCCTCCATGGAGGTCCAGCATTGGATCGCCGTGGCCTGTAACCGATTCTCCTCCATCCAGCGCTGCACGACCACCGCGAACTTGGCCATCTTGATCAGCGCGGCCTCCGGGACGTCATCGGTGGGCACATAAGCCCGGATCTCCTCCACCTTCTGCTTCACGGCGGAGTCGTCATCGGCCAACTGCCCAGCGCGTCCGAAGGCCTCGGACAGGTCCAGCGTCTCCACGCTGATCCCGGCGAGCTCCAGCAGCTTCTCGCTGAAGCGCACGGTGTTGAATGCGGCCGGCCGCGCGCCCAGCATCCCCAGGCGAGCGCCGCGCAGCCCCTTGACCACCCGACAGGTGGCAACGAAGGTGCGCAGATCCTGGCGGAAGCTGTCCGACTCCGGATCGACGGTGTGGAGCGTGGTCAGCGAGAAGGGGATGCCGTACTGCCTCAGGTTGTTGCAGACGGACATCTTGCCGCAGAAGGAGTCCCGGCGGTGCTCAACCGTCATCCGGGCGGCATCATCCGGGAAGGCGTGCACCAACACCGGAACGTTCAGTCCGGACCAGCGCAGGGTGTTCGCCACGGCGCGCTCATCGCCGAAGTTGGGAAGGGTGACCAACACCCCATCGATCTCGTCCGCGTGCTGCTTGAAGAGCGCGGCGCACTTCTCCGCGTCCTGCAGGCTCTCCACGCTGCCAAACTCCGTATCCTCCGGTGAGAGCAGGATCGCCCGGACCCCTTCCTCCTCAAGAACCTTCAGGATCGCCTCGCGCCCTTCCCGGCACAGATGGCTGGGGAAGAAGCCGCGATTGCCGATGATGATGCCCAACGTCGGTTGCTTCATCGCACTCACTCCTTTTCTGGAATGGATCCCCTGAGAACGTGACTACGACTCGATCAGGCTGCGTAGGACGCGAAGGTTCTCGACGTCTTCCTTCATATCAGGCCCCTTCGGCGTCTCCAGCAGCATGGGCAGTCCATCGAAGCGAGGGTCGTTCAAGAGCAGCCGAAACCCCTCCAGGCCGACGTACCCCTGCCCGATGTGCGTGTGGCGATCGACGCGGCTGCCCAGGTCCCGCTTGCTGTCGTTGAGATGGAAGCACTTCACCAGATCCAGGCCCAGCACCTGATCGAAATGCTCCCACATGGCCGCGTACGCGTCCGGGGTACGATACTCGTATCCGGCCGCCAGCGCGTGCGCGGTGTCGAAGCAGATGGCCACCCGGGCGGGGTCGTCCACCGCGTTACGGATGGCGGCCAGTTGCTCGAACGTGTAGCCCAGGTTGGTGCCCTGGCCAGCCGTGATCTCCAGGATGGTCAGCGTCCGGAACCCTTGGGTCGCGGCGTGGGCGCGATCCAGCGCCCGGGCGATGCGATCGATCCCGACGTCCTCGCCCGCGCCAACATGGGAGCCGGGGTGCATCACCAGCCCCAACAGGCCCAGCGCCTCCGCCCGCTCCAGCTCATCGATGAAGGCGTTGAGCGATTTCTCCCACAGCGCCTCGTCTGGCGAGGCCAGGTTGATCAGGTACGCATCATGCGCCACCACGGGATCGATCCCGGTCTCCCGATGGCGCTGATGAAACCGTTCGATCTCGGCCGGCTCCAACGGCTTCGCCCGCCACTGATTCTGGTTTTTGGTGAAGATCTGCATCGCCTCGCAGCCGACCAGCACACCGCGATCGAACGCCTTGCTCACGCCGCCGGCGATGGACATATGCGCGCCGAGTCGTCCAGGCATCTTGTGTTTCCCCTCTTAGAAAATTTACCGGCAAGGTGTCCGAGGGTCTCCTTCAACTACCAGCCCCACAGGGAGAGGTCCCCTCCCGGCCTACACCTGCCTTTCTCGGCCCTTTCCGCAGGACCCAGGCCGAGGTCAGGCAGGTCGAAGGCGGAAGAAGGGCTTTTCTCAGACACGCTCCTGGAGCGCCCACTACTCCAATCTACTCCAGATCCGCCCGGGTGAACTCCTCAACCCCGGCCGCGCGGTCCTCAAAGCGGGCCAGCACGAACAGCAGGGAGGACAGCCGGTTCAGATACCGCAACGGGTCGCTGTTGCGAAGCCCATCCTGGTGATATAGCTGCGCGACGTGCCGCTCCGCCCGGCGGGCCACCGCCCGCGCCACGTCCAGCAGGGCACCGCAGTGGCTGTCGCCGGGCAGGATGAAGGCCAGGGGGATCTCCACCTCTCGCCCCAGAGCGTCCGTCTGATCCTCCAGCCACTCAACGCGCTCGGGCTTCAGCCAGGGAGGGCGAGGGGAGGCATCAGGCAGGGTGGCCAGGTCCGCCATCAGGGCATACAGATCTCGCTGGACCTGTTGAAGGATCTCCACCGTGCGGGAGGAACGCGCCGCCGTCTTCGCCAAACCCAGCAACGAGGTCGTCTCATCCACAGTGCCATACGCGGTGGGGCGCAGATCGTACTTGGGGACGCGCTCCCGTCCCAACACGCTGGTATAGCCCTCATCGCCAGCCCGGGTGTATAGCTTTCGGGTGCCCATGTCACCACCTTGGAGTCAAAGGTTCTCGCCTCTTGAATTCTACCGCATGAGGGGCGGCAGGGCAACCATATTGGGGGCAGGTCGAACTTGTGGTAGAATCGCAGGTACCCTGCACACGTGGGAGGCGGAACGTGACGACGTTGGTGACCGGAGCGACGGGCTTCATCGGTCGGCACCTGACCCGGGCGCTCTGCCGGCTGGGCGAACCGGTGCGAATCCTCGCCCGTCGTACCAGCGATCTGCGCCCGCTGGCCGATCTCCCCGTCGAGGTGATCTACGGGGATCTGACGGACCCGGCCGCGGTGGAGGAGGCCGTGCGAGGCGTGCGTCGCGTCTTCAACTGCGCCGGCACGGCCAGCGACTGGGGCCCCTGGGAGGCGTTTCAGGCGGCCAACATCACCGGGGTGGACTACCTGCTGCGCGCGGCCCGGCGGGAGTCGCATCTGGAGCGGTTCGTCCACATCTCGACGACGGACGTCTACGGCTATCCTAACCGACGGCACGTCACCGAGGACGCCCCGTGGGTGGACCGCCGCATGTACTACAACAGCAGCAAGATCGCGGGGGAACGGCTGGCCTGGCGCGCCTATCACGAGCACGGCGTGCCTCTGACAGTGATCCGCCCCGCCTCCGTGTACGGCCCCGAGGACCCCCATTACGTCAGCGAGATCCTGGCGCTGTTGCAGAGCGGATCTATGGTGCTGATCGATGAGGGAAAGCCCATCGCCGGCCTGGCCTACGTGGAGAACGTCGTGGACCTCCTGCTGCTGGCGGCCGAGCGGCCGGCCGCGGTGGGGCAGGCGTTCAACGCCAGCGACGGCACGGAGATTACCTGGCGAGACTTCACCGATCGCCTGGCGACCATCGCGGGCACGCCGACCGCCCGGTGGTCGCTGCCCCACGACGTGGCATACGCGCTCGGCTGGGCCCTGGAGCACCTATGGCGATGGCTGCGGCTGTCGTCTCGGCCGCTTCTGACCCGCCAGGCGGTCGAGAACATCGGCACGCACCAGGACTTCAGCATCGCGAAGGCCCGGCGCATGTTGGGATATACCCCTCGCGTCGGCTTCGACGAGGGAATGGAGCGAGTCGCCCAATGGCTGCACGACGTCGGCGCCCTGGGATCATCCCAGCAGCGCCGCCCACTTCAACGCTATCGCTGAGAGCGTGTCTGAAAATTTACCGGCAAGATGTCTGAGAGGGCTCCCTCAACGACTAGCTCCACAGGGGGAGGTGTGGAGGGAAGGTCCCCTCCACGGAAATCCCACTCTTCCGGCCTGTACTTGCCTTTCTCGGCCCTTCCCGAAGGCCCCAGGCCGAGGCCAGGCAGGTCGAAGGCAAAAGAAGGGCTTTTTCCGGAGGGGCTCCGCCCCTCCGGGCCTCCCCATAGCAGAAGCAGTGGCATCTTTCAGACACACTCTGAGAATCCCATTGCTCCTGCATTGGAGGGGAATCCCTTCCACATCTCCCCTATAGGGCGCATACAGCTGAGGGATGCCCTCAGACACCCTGCCGGTGAATTTTCAGATGCTCGCTGAGGCAGGAGTCCCCTGCCCTCGCCGGATGTACTATCCCATCTACTACCTACGACAGATCACGGAGGAGATCATGGTGGTCACCCAATACATCGCCTTAGACACGCGCGGCCACGGCGAGGTGATCGACGTGACGGAGAGGGTGTCGCAAGCGGTGGCCGAAAGCGGCATCACCAACGGTCTCGTCACTGTGTTCAGCCCCAGCGCCACCAGCGGGCTGACCACGCTGGAATACGAGCCGGGATGCGTGGCCGATCTCCAGGCGCTCTTCGAGCGCATCGCGCCCGAGTCCATCGACTATCGCCACAACCTGCGCTGGGGGGATGGCAACGGACACGCCCATATCCGGGCCGCGCTGCTGAAGGCCTCCTTTACGGTGCCGATCGTGAACGGCCGGCTGACGCTGGGGACCTGGCAGCACATCGTCTTCGTGGACTTCGACGTCCGGCCGCGCCATCGCGAGCTGGTCGTGCAATGCATGGGGGAATGAGGGATACCATGGATCTGCCCAACTACACCTGCCGACGCACGCATGATCCTATCGTAATCGACGGTCGTCTGGATGAGCCGGCCTGGGCGACGGCAGAGGTCGCCCCTCTGGTGCGCAACTTGGACGGCGGGCCGGCCCAATTCGGCACGGAGGCCCGACTTCTGTGGGATGATGAGCACCTGTACGTGGCATTCGTGTGTGAGGACCCGGATATCTGGGGGACGATGCTGGAACGGGATAGCCCTCTATGGGAGGAGGAGGTCGTTGAGGTCTTCCTGGATGCCAATCACAACGGCCGCCTCTACTTCGAGTTCGAGGTCAGCCCGCGCAACATCCAACTCGATCTCATGGTGGTCAAGCGCCCGGGCGAGCCGCCCCAGACCTTCTTCGAGTGGGACTGCCAGGGATGGGAAACGGCCGTGCAGATAGACGGCACCCTGAATGACCGGTCGGGCCGGGACCGGGGATGGACGGTGGAGATGGCCATCCCGCTGGCCGAGATCTACACGGCGCCGCACCCCCCGCAGCCGGGCGACGTCTGGCGCCTGGGGCTGTATCGCATCGAGCGGCCGCAGAACACGGCGCCCCATCTCTATGCGTGGTCCCCCACCCGGGCGGCCACATATCACATCCCCGAGCGCTTCGGGTTCCTGACCTTCACCGCATAGCGCGACGTGTGGCCGCCGCGCCCGAACCCTTATGTCAATACAGGCGGGGCGGGAGGCGTCATCGGCTCCATCGCTCAGGCGTCTCGCATGCCTCAGATGATCCCCACCTCTCGCCCCACCTTCGCAAACGTATCCAGCACCTGATCGAGCTGCTCATCGGTGTGGGTGGCCATGTAGCTGGTGCGCAAAAGCTGCTGCTTGGGCGGGACGGCGGGCGAGATGACGGGGTTGACGAACACGCCCTCCTCGAACAGACGTCGCCACATGTGGAAGGTCAGCATATCGTCGCCGATGATCACCGGGATGATGGGCGTCTCGGTCTGCCCCGTGTTGAACCCCAGGCTGGTCAGGCCCTCCTTCATCCTGCGGGCATTGTGCAACAGCCGCTCGATACGCTCCGGCTCGTTCCGCATCACGTCAAGGGCCGCCAGACAGGCCGCGATGTTCGAGGGTGGCATACTGGCGCTGAAGATCAGGGACCGGGCGTGATGCTTGATGTAGTCGATGATGGGAGCATCACCGGCGATGAAGCCTCCCAGCGAGGCGAAGGATTTTGAGAAGGTGCACATGATGAGGTCCACCTGATCGGTCAGGCCGAAGTGCGCGGCCGTGCCACGGCCGCCGCCCAGCACGCCCACGGAGTGCGCATCGTCCACCATGAGCCGGGCCCCGTACTTCTGGCATAGCGCGACGATCTCCGGGAGCGGCGCGATGTCCCCGCCCATGCTGAACACGCCGTCGACCACCACCAGCTTCCCCGCCTGGTCGGGGACAGACTGAAGCACTCGCTCCAGGTCCGCCATATCGTTGTGACGGTAGCGCTTGATCTCCCCGAAGGAGAGACGGCACCCATCCACGATGCTGGCGTGATCGTCTCGATCCAGGATCACGACGTCATTGCGCCCCACCAGGCAGGAGATCGTGCCCAGGTTGGTCTGGTAGCCCGTGCTGAACACCAGCGCGGCCTCCTTACCCACGAACTCGGCCAGCTCGGCCTCCAGCTGCTCGTGGAGGACCAGGGTTCCGTTCAAAAAGCGGGAGCCGGTACAACTGGTGCCATATCGCCGGACCGCCTCGATGGCCGCCTCTCGGACTTTGGGATGGGTCGTGAGCCCCAGGTAGTTGTTCGAGCCACACATGATCAACTTGTGGCCCTTGTAATTGGCTACCGTGCCTTCCGTCTCATCCAACGGGATGAAATAGGGATAATACCCTTGAGCGATCGCTTCCTGAGCTGCGGTGAACGCGAAGCACTTCTGGAACAGGTCTTTCACCGTCCTCCTCCTCACTCGCTGAAGTGCGGGGGATTCTCGTTAAGAGGGTGTCTGAACATCCACCAACAGCGGAACGCTCGCCTATGGCAGGGACACGGCGGCGCCGTGCTCTTACCAGAGGCTGAGATCCTTCGGCGCCTTTGAGGTCTGACAACGGCCCAGGCAGCATTCCTCAGACACACTCTAAGGCAAGCAAGTCCCCTCTCAGTCGGCCGTCTTCTGCGATGACTACAGGTGCGCACCGTAGAAGGATCAGGCTGTGAACCTGAGATCCAGCCGAAGAGGCGGCTCATAGGGGGCCCCCGGTGCCAGAGAGCCACCTCATTGGCGGATGAGGCTATGTGAGATGACAATGCGCTACAGGAGAGCTGCACCGGTGCAGCGTTGGCTGAAGTATACACTTCGCCGATGGTGGGCGTCAAACGGGACGAATCCAGGGATGCCGGGCGGCTTCGATCAGGGCCAATGTGAGCTCCTTGGGATCGGCCAAAGGGCTTTCGTCCAGCACCGGGCCGACACAGGCGGGGCATCCGGTAGTGCAGCGACACTGGACGACCACATCCCGGCAGCCGCTCAGCAGCTCCGGGGCGATCTCGAACAGGCGTTGCGCCAGGCCGACGCCGGCGGGCACCTTCTCATACAGCGTGACCGTGGGATATCCTGTGTGGGGAGAACGGGCCTCCACGACGACGCCCAGATCACGGGGATCGCACATCAGGTGGATGGAGGCCACGTGCGAGAGGACATGCGCCAGACCGGAGAGCCCCGTACGCGTGCGCACGCCGCGCTCCGCCCGTCGATGGCACGCAGGACAGAGGGTAACCAGGTTCTCCAGGCGATTGGCCCTCTCGTAGGCCTTCGTGATCTCCTCACCACGCCGCTGAGCCTCCAGAAGGAACGCCCTCAGCGGTCGAATATGGTGCACGTCATGCTGCCGGCCGTCCCGCTCCGGAGCACCGCACTGGGCACAGCGAAAGCGGTCTCGCTCCCTCGCCCGGCGTCGTTGCGTCTCCCAGCCCGGGCCGTAATCCAACGCGTCGCCCACCCACTGCCCCGCCTCCCGCAGGGAGTCCAGGGCCTCATCAAGGAAGCACAACCAGAAGGCGGTCGTCTCCAGCTCCTGCTCAGGCAGGGAGATCTCCCCCCAACCGAGGTTCTCATGCGTGTACCGACGCACCTTCCGGTACCCTGTAGCCCGGGCGACGACCGACACCTCGCCATACGCCCGCTGGACGCCCCCCCGCCGATCCTCCGCGCGCACCTCTCGCACCTGGACCGACTCCGTCACGCTGGCCCGGGTATAATAATCCACCTCCGCCTCTCGCACCCATGCCCGTCCCCCCTCCCAATCCAGCTCCTCGACCAGGTAGCTCTGCCCCTCATGCAGGTACACGGCTCCCTCGTGGAGCAACATGGGAACGCTGAAACGATCCATCTCCCCGATGGACTGGGGCGGCTCGCCATCCCGCCGGGCCAGGATGACGAAGCGATCCGGCGACGCCGTGCGCAACGAGACGAACTCGGCAGGATAGGCCTGGCTGATCCAGTGCCACGACTCCGGGCCCGGATAGAGGTCCCCCTCCTCGGCCAGGTATTCCAGAATAGGGGTCACGTCCTCGATGTCGCCGAACGGCTCACCCCGTCGGAAGGGCAGCTCAAAGGCCGCGCAGCGGATATGATTGGTGAGGATGATCAGGTTGTCCGGGTTGATCAACGCCTGTTCCGGGTCCCGCTCGAACAGGAACTCCGGGTGAGCGGCGATGTACTGATCCAGCACGCCCCCTCCGGCGACCAGGATAGCAAGGGAGAGGTCCCCCTGGCGACCGGCGCGGCCGGCCTGCTGCCAGGTCGAGGCGATGGTGCCCGGATAGCCGGTGAGCACCGCCGCGCCGAGGTGACCGATGTCGATCCCCAGCTCCAGAGCGTTGGTGGCCACCACGGCCCGCACCACCCCCTCTCGGAGCTCGCGCTCGATCTCACGCCGCTGCGAGGGGAGGTACCCGCCCCGATAGCCGCGCACCGCCTGAGGGCGCAGGCCCTGACGGCCAGCCGCGTCACGCAGATATGTCAACAGGACCTCCGTGGTCAGCCGCGCCCGGGCGAAGACGATGACCTGGACCTCGTGCTCCAGCAGGCGGCCGGCGATGCGCTGGGCCTCTAGCACCGGACTACGCCGTATGCCCAGCTCGGCGTTCACGAGGGGCGGGTTGTAGAGGATGAAGTGCTTCTCGCCGGAGGGCGATCCGTCCCGATCGATCAGGGCAACGGGGGCGCCGATCAAACGGGAGGCCAGCTCCGCGGGGTTGGCGATGGTGGCGGAGGCACAGATGAACTGGGGATCGCTGCCGTAGAAACGACAGATGCGTCGCAGACGGCGGAGCACGTTCGCCATATGGGAGCCGAACACGCCACGATACGTGTGCAACTCGTCGAGGATCACGTAGCGCAGCCGGGCGAAGAAGCGGTCCCAGCGGGTATGATAGGGCAGGATGCCCACATGAAGCATGTCCGGATTGCTCAACACCAGTCGGGCTGTGCGCCGTATGGGGGCACGCCCGGCGCGCGGGGTATCCCCATCGTACGTGTTGGCCCAGTCCGGAGGCAACCCCAACTCCTCCAGGAAGGCCGTCAGCTCGGCCAGCTGGTCGTGAGCCAGCGCTTTGGTCGGGAACAGGTAAAGGGCACACGACTCGGGGTCCTGAAGCAGACGAGAGAGGACGGGGAGATTGTAGCAGAGGGTCTTGCCCGATGCCGTGGGGGTGACGATCACTACATGTTGCCCCCGCTCCACGGCTGAAAACGCCGCTGCCTGGTGAACGTAGAGCCGATCAATGCCCCGAGCCTCCAGGGCCGCTCGCAATCGGCGATCCAGGGAGGCCGGGAGGGGGACGTAAACGCCCGGCCGCCTGGGAAGGCGGCGCCACGCGACCACATGGCGCATGAAGCGAGGGTCCAACCGGAGGGCCTCAACGGCCTGTGAGATCGACATCCTGACGCTCCTGGCCATGGGGAACGGCGTGGGATGGCCGAAGGGCTATCGCCCAAGTCGCGCCCACATGATATCATTGGCGATAGGGGGAAGCAAAACGCGGGTGCGGTATAATGCCAGTATCCGATAGAGTGGCCTTCTGCCGGCCCCCATCGCTTTCATCGTATCCTTAGACCGGACAAGAGCGTTTGTCCTACAGAGAGCCGCAATGCGAGACGTCTGCACCGATGCTGAGATGCTGGATCTGATCCAGCGCGCTCGAAAATTAGATGAGGCGGCCTTTGAGCGCCTCTATAACATGTACGCGGACAAATTATATCGCTATATCCTGGCACGAGTAGGAGACACATCCACGGCGGAGGATCTGACGGCTGAGGTTTTTCTTCGCGTGCTGCGTCGCATTGAGCGGTTCCAGCCAGACCCTCAGCATCCGGTGGCGACGTTTTCCGGGTGGATCTACCGGATAGCCGCGAACCTGGTTACGGATCACTTCCGTAGTCGGTCTCGGCATGAGACCGTCCCCCTTGATATCCAGCCCCCTCACCGTTTCCTTTCGAACACGTCGGAGGATATCGCCGCGGCCGTGGATCGGCAGGATATGATCTCTCGTGCTCTGGCACAGTTGACGGAGGATCAACGCCTGGTGATCTTATGTAAGTTCGGCGAGGGGATGAGCAACCGGGAGACGGCGGCCGTCCTGGGAAAGACAGAGGGTGCGGTGAAGTCATTGCAACACAGGGCCCTGGCCACCCTGCAACGGATCCTGTCTGCGGAGAGTTCATGAACGAGAAGCTGCAAAGCGCGCTTGATGATTGCTTAGAGCGCCTCGGACGCGGCGAAAGCGTCGAGGAATGCCTGGCGCGCTATCCTGAGCTGGCCGACCAATTGAGGCCTCTGCTGCGCGTCGCATACCGGCTGACCGCGCACTCCTGGCCGCGCATGGATTCCGAGGCCTTCGCTCGGGGACGAGAACGACTGTTGAAGGAGCTACCCGCCCAGCGGGCCCGCCGTTTCGGCTGGCACCGTTGGCTTCGCGCGGCAGCCCGCAGCATGAGCGCGGCTGCGGCGCTTGTGATCCTGGTGTTCGGGATCACGTGGGCCACCGCCAGGAGCCTGCCGGGGAGCCCGCTCTATCCGCTCAAGCAGACCGGCGAGCAGATCATCTCGCAACTGGTGAACACCCCCTCCGCTACCGTGGCCTGGGACATCCGACGGGCGCATAACCGCCTGACGGAGGCAATCGCCCTGCTGGAACGCCAGGAGCCGGTGGACCCGACCGTCATGACGGCCGCCGTGCAGGCCTCCCGAGAGGCGCTCACCGAGATCGCCCAGGTGGACCCGGCCGATCGCGGCGAGCTCTTGAAGCAATACCTGGCCGTCATGCAGGAGGACGTAGCGCGGCTAACGGTCGCGGCGCAAGCGATGGCCGCCGGATCGGATCGCGCCAGCGTGCAAGAGACCCTGAACACCCTGAACCAGCACATCGCCTGGGCGCAGATCGCCCTGGATCAGCCGGATCGCCTGCCCGCGCTCCTCGCCGGCGAACCATGGCCCACACCGATATCTCCTACACCCACGCCGACCATGACCTCCTCTCCGACGCCAACAGCGACCACAGCGGAGACGCCGGGCGCGACGTCCACCCGAGGGATCACGGGAACGATGAGCCTTCCGACGGCAACGGCCACGCCCACGCGATCGCCGACGCCCATCTTTGCGATCACGCCCACGCCGCAGATCTCGCCGACTCCGGCGGAGCCGGGGACGGTTGCGCCATCCCCCACGCGAGCGTCCGACCGGGATAATCGCCGTCCGAAGATCACCCCTACACCGAAGCCGGCGAATCCCACGCCGACGCCCACGAGCAAGAAGGAGGCACCGACTCCGGCCCCCACGCCAACTCACGAGCCGGAAACGCCATCGCCCACCCCTGCGCCAACCCAGGCGATGCCCACGCCAACCCCGCGGCCGATCACCCAGACGCCGATGAAGAAGCCGGGCACGCCACAGCCTACGCCCACGCCGCAACCCTGGCCGACGGCCACGCCGACCCAGGTGCCTATGCCCACGCCGACGTTCAAGCCGACGCCGACCCAGATCCCCGTGGTCACGCCGACGCGCGGGCACGGGCCGACGGCGACGCCCACGATGATGGCCCCCACGGCCACACCGACGCACAAGCCTTCGCCGACGGCCGCGTTGACGCCTACACCCAAGCCGACCCACACGCCCAAACCCACGATGATGCCAACGCCCACACCGAAGCCCACGAACACGCCCAAGCCCACCGTGGCGCCGACACCCACGCCCAAGCCGACCAATACGCCCAAACCCACCGCGCCGCCCACGCCCACACCGGAGCCAACCGACACGCCCGAGCCCACGGAGACGCCCGAACCCACGGAAACCCCAGAGCCTCCGGAACCCACGGAGACACCGGAACCGACGGACACGCCCAAACCGACCGTGCCGCCGACGCCGACACCCAAGCCTACGAACACGCCCAAACCCACCATGGCGCCGACGCCCACGCCTAAGCCGACGGACACGCCCAAGCCCACCATGGCGCCGACGCCCACGCCTAAGCCCACCAATACGCCTAAACCCACCGCGCCGCCCACGCCCACACCGGAGCCAACCGACACACCCGAGCCGACGGAGACGCCGGAGCCCACGGAACCCCCGGAGCCTACGGAGACACCGGAGCCGCCGGAATCGACGCCTACACCGCCCAGGCGAGGCGGCGGGCGCGGTCACGCGGTCTACTTACGGGATACCGGGAACAGGCAGAGCCTGCCTTGAAGTGTGTCTGATTGATCTTCGCTTAGATAAAGGGGCAGGGGCGATTCA